>DATLVJ010000693.1:0-4911 GCA_035577585.1 Candidatus Limnocylindrales bacterium | reverse complement strand
CGTCTATTGGGGTCAGTTTGCCAAGAAAGTGAAAGTCTCGGTCGGTGCGTTCGACGGCGGGTCGGCGACGGGGAATTCCAAAATTCTTGGGGCGGCCCGCGTCCAGATCGATTTCTGGGACCAGGAAGACGGCTACTACCTGAACGGAACCTACTACGGCGATAAGAATCTGCTTGCCATCGGCGGAGCGACTCAGGTTCAAGACGGCCACACGGCGTCCACCGTCGATTTCCTCCTCGAAAGGAAATTGCCCAATGGCGGCGTCGTTTCGATCGAAAGCGAATACTCCAACTACAACAGGTTGGGCGGGTATAAGGCAGCCTATGCCAAGAGCCAGGGCGCGTATGCGCTTGCAAGCTACCTCTTTCCGAAAGCGGTCGGCATCGGTAAGTTCGAGATTCTGGGCAAGTATGCCAAAGCGGAGTTTACTCATGGGGCGACTCCAAGCTACAACCAGAAAACCACCGAAGTGAACTTCAACTACATCATCAAGCAGTTCAAGGCTCGTGTGATGACGTTTTATAAGGACACAAGATTCAACAGAGTGGAGCCCAATTTCTGGCAGGCTGGAGTCGGCCTCCAGATTCAAATGTGAGGTATTGTTCCTCAGGCTCGGAATGAATCAGAATGAAGGAGCTAATTTATGAAGCGTAAAGCAACGTTTATGACCGCTTGGCTGTTGATCGCCGGAGCTGTATTCTCCGAAGTCGCGGCGGCCCAGGGCACAATCAAGGTTGGTGTGCTGCATTCGCTTTCAGGCACGATGGCCATCAGCGAGACGACTCTGAAGGACACGATCCTGATGATGATTGATGCCCAGAACAAGAAGGGGGGATTGCTGGGCAAGAAGCTTGAGGCGGTCGTCGTCGATCCGGCTTCCAACTGGCCGCTCTTCGCCGAGAAGGCGGCGCAGTTGCTGGAAAAGGACAAAGTCGCCGTGGTGTTCGGATGCTGGACATCAGTTTCTAGAAAATCGGTGCTGCCGGTTTTCGAAAAGGACGACGGCTTGCTCTTTTACCCCGTTCAGTACGAAGGGGAGGAGTCATCTAAGAACGTCATCTACACAGGCGCTGCACCGAACCAGCAGGCCATCCCCGCCGTGGATTACCTGATGAAGGAAGTCGGCGTGAAGCGCTGGGTGCTCGAAGGCACGGACTACGTCTACCCGCGCACGACCAACAAAATCCTCGAGGCTTATCTGCTGACGAAAGGTGTGAAGTCCCAAGACATTTCGATCAATTACACGCCCTTCGGTAACTCCGACTGGCAGACCCGCGTGGCTGCCATCAAGAGGTTCGGCTCGGCTGGCAAGAAGACAGCGGTCGTGTCTACCATCAATGGCGATGCCAACGTGCCCTTCTACAAAGAGCTTGGCAACCAGAAGATTTCGGCGGAGGATATCCCTGTCGTTGCCTTTTCGGTTGGTGAGGAGGAGCTGTCGGGCCTCGACGCCAAACCGCTTGTTGGCCACCTGGCAGCATGGAACTACTTTGAAAGCATCAACACGCCGGCCAACAAAGCGTTCATCAACCAGTGGCACACTTTCATCAAGAACCCGAAACGGACAACCAATGATCCGATGGAGGCCCATTACATCGGCTTCAATCTTTGGGTGAAGGCAGTAGAGAAGGCCAAAACAACCGACGTGGAGAAGGTGCTCGCGGCGCTTCCCGGTCTTGAGACGCCGAACCTCACTGGCGGCATCGCCAAGGTGTTGCCGAATCATCACATCACCAAACCGGTATACATCGGCGAGGTGAGAGCCGACGGCCAGTTTAACGTGGTTTGGAAGTCTGCGGGCACTGTGCCGGGCGATGCCTGGTCCGACTACTTGCCTGGCAGCAAGGACATCGAAGCGGATTGGGTGACGCTGAAGTGCGGGAACTACAATAAGGTCACCAAGAAGTGCTCAGGACAGAACTACAAGTAATGAAACGCCTCCCGTCGGGCGGGCAGTGGCTGCTCATCATACTGCTCACCCTTCGGGCTGTACACGCCCAATCTCCCAATGACGCAAGTTTCCTGTCGACGCTTGGCGAACTGCGGGAGGCGACGTACTCCGAGAAGGCGAGTATAGTCGAACGGCTGAGCCAGAGCGGTCATCCAAGCGTGCGCGCGGTCCTCACGGCATTCCTGGAAGATCGGCTCTACTTCCGCAACAGCGATCAGAAGGTTTTTATCGTCAAGTCGGCTGAGGGAGATCCCCTCAATTTAGTCGATCCGCTGTCGCTGCGGGATGCCGGATCCACCAGCGCGGATAGCCTGACCCAGATCGGCACGAACAACGGTTTGAGGCGCATGTTGAGGACAACCGTAGCGCATTTCGCGTTGGCGAGCCCGGAAGTGTCGGTGCGGTTGGACGCGGTGCGAAGCATGTTGCGGTCGCTGGACGACGCGACCGTGGCCCTCCTGCGCGAGCGGCTCGGCGTGGAAACGAATGTCAGCGTCAAGAAGGAAATCGGCATGGCTTTGGCGCTCGCTGCGCTGGATGGCTCGGACGCCAAGGTGCGTCTGGAAGCGATCGCCACCCTCAAGCAAAGCGTCAGCCAGGACGTGCGGAACAGGCTGGCGCTCCTTCTTGACAAGTCTCCGGGCGGCACCTTCGTTGAAAGCGACGAGAAGGTGCGACGGGCCGCTGCCGGCGCGGTGGAAACCATCGACTATTGGCGCACCTTTTATTCGGGCATCCAGATTCTTTTTTTTGGCCTGAGCCTGGGGTCGGTGCTCGTTCTCATCGCTATCGGGCTGGCCATCACGTTTGGCGTTATGGGCGTCATCAACATGGCTCATGGCGAGCTGATGATGCTCGGTGCGTACACGACTTACGCCGTCCAGATGGCGATGCCCGGACACATCGGGATCTCGATCCTAGCCGCCATTCCAGCGGCGTTTGTAGTTGCGGGGCTGATAGGCGTCCTGATGGAGCGCACAATTATCCGATTTCTTTACGGAAGGCCCCTGGAGACGCTGCTCGCGACGTTCGGTGTGAGCCTCATCCTGCAACAGTCGGTTCGCTCAGTTTTTTCCGCGCTCAACCGGTCGGTCGTTACACCCGGCTGGATGAGTGGCTCGCTGCGACTGAACGATGCGCTCGAAGTTACCTACAATCGGCTTTACGTTGTGATCTTCACGCTGATGGTCTTCGCCCTGATCTTGGTTGTGTTGAAGCGCACGCGGATCGGTCTCGACATCCGGGCCGTCGCGCAGAACCGGGCCATGGCCAGAGCGATGGGCATCCGCACCGAGTGGGTGGATGCGATGACGTTCGGGCTCGGGTCAGGTGTCGCCGGTATGGCGGGCGTCGCGCTGAGCCAGTTGACTAACGTGGGTCCGAATCTGGGGCAGTCCTATATCATCGATTCGTTTATGGTAGTAGTTTTTGGAGGCGTCGGAAACCTCTGGGGCTCCCTCATCGGCGGCATGTCGATGGGGATCGTGAACGAGCTGCTTGAGCCCTATGCCGGAGCCGTGCTGGCAAAAATTTTCATCCTCATCGCGTTGATTCTTTTCATCCAAGCCCGTCCCCGTGGACTATTCCCGCAAGCCGGCCGCGCGGCAGAGGACAAGTAGAGGTGTTTCGCCGCTGGAGCGGGGTCTCAGGCGCCGATCGAGGAGGGGCATGGTTTCTCGCAGTGCTCACCGTCGTAGCCGTCGGTGTGCCCGTCCTCAACCAAATTGTGCCCACATCGTCTGCGTTGCATCTCTCGGCCTACGGGATCGCTCTTATCGGCAAGTACCTGTGTTACGGCATGCTGGCGCTGGCCGTCGACCTGATTTGGGGGTACTGCGGCATCCTGAGCCTCGGGCACGCGGCTTTTTTTTCGCTCGGCGGCTACGCAATGGGCATGTACCTGATGCGACAGATCGGCCCCCGGGGTGTATACGGCGATCCGGTTTTGCCGGACTTCATGGTGTTTCTGAACTGGAAGGCTCTGCCCTGGTTCTGGTACGGTTTCAATCACTTCTTGTTTGCACTCGCCATGATGGTGCTCGTTCCGGCCTTGGTGGCGCTGATATTCGGCTGGTTTGCATTCCGGTCGCGCGTGACCGGCGTGTACTTTTCGATCATCACACAGGCGCTTACCTACGCCTTGATGCTCGCGTTTTTCCGCAACAACATGGGTTTTGGCGGCAACAATGGATTTACTGATTTCAAAGATATCCTTGGCTTCGATCTGCATTCGGACGGTACCCACGTCGTGCTGTTGGTCATCACCGCCATCGCGCTAGCAGCCAGCTACCTGGCTTGCCTGGTGATTGTGGAGTCGCGCGCGGGGCGTGTAATCCGTGCGATCCGCGATGCGGAGAGCCGGACCCGTTTCCTTGGTTACCCTGTTGAATCCTACAAGCTGTGGCTGTTCGTGTTTTCAGGCGTTATCGCCGGCATCGCGGGCGCGTTATATGTACCGCAAATCGGGATTATTAACCCGAGTGAGTTTGCGCCGATTAACTCGATCGAAGCCGTCATCTGGGTGGCGGTCGGAGGGCGGGGCACGCTCTACGGTGCCATCGCAGGCGCAGTGCTGGTGAACTACGCGAAAACCTATCTCACTGGTGCGTTTCCCGAAGTATGGCTTTACGCGCTCGGTTCGTTGTTCGTGTTCGTGACACTGTTTCTACCGCGCGGGCTTATTGGCCTTGTGCCGGCCCGCCGTAAGGCTGGCACTGACGTATGAGCGCCTGCGAATGCAAAGCTGATAGGACGTAACTCTGGAAAAAAGGATGGTTCGCAGCAAGAGACTCTACCTTGAGGACCTGACCGTAAGCTTCGACGGCTTTAAGGCACTCAACAAACTCACCCTGTACGTGGAACCGGGCGAGATGCTCTGCATCATTGGCCCCAACGGCGCAGGCAAAACCACCATGATGGACGTCATTACGGGGAAGACACGGCCCGATTCAGGAACTGCG
>DATLVJ010000692.1:0-7119 GCA_035577585.1 Candidatus Limnocylindrales bacterium | reverse complement strand
GTACATCATTTCGGTGTCACGCGAAGTTCTGCTCTCCGTGCCGCGCGACCAGCGGGAGGCCGCGCTGGCGTTGGGTTCCACGCGCTGGGAGTCCACATGGAAAGTGGTTGTTCCCTTCGCGAAGACGGGCATCATGGGATCGATTTTCCTGGCGCTCGCGCGCGCACTGGGCGAAACCATGGCGGTGACCATGGTGATCGGCAATACGCCGAGAATTGCGGCTTCGCTTTTCGCGCCCGGCTATTCGATCGCCGCCGTGATTGCCAATGAATTCACGGAAGCCACTGGCGATTTGTATTTGCAATCATTGATCGCTCTAGGACTTGTACTCTTCCTGCTTACCTTTATTCTCAATGGACTGGCCCGGATTCTGATCGTGGTCACCACGCAAAAGGGCAGCGGAGTAGGCGCATGAGCAGCGGAAGACTTCGCTGGCGAAAATTCGTAAGCAACTTCATGCTGGCGATGACCGGTGTCTGCGCCTTTTTGTCCGTTCTGGTGCTTTTCTTCATCCTCGGCTACCTGGTGTTCAACGGCGGCACTTCGATTAATTGGGATTTCTTCACCAAGCTGCCGAAGCCTGTGGGAGAGGCGGGCGGGGGAATGGCCAACGCAATTGTGGGCAGCGGCAAGATATTGCTGCTGGCCTCGCTGATGGGCGTGCCGATCGGATTCCTGGGCGGAATTTACCTGGCGGAATTCAGCGAGAAAGGCATGGCCTCGGTTGTGCGCTATGCCGCGGACCTGTTGAACGGCGTGCCCTCCATCGTAATCGGAATCTTCGCATACAGCCTGGTGGTGCTGCCGTTCAAGCATTTTTCGGCGTATGCGGGAGCTTTTGCGCTGGGAATGATGATGATTCCGATCACGCTGCGGAGCACGGAAGAATTCCTGAAGAGCGTTCCGCGGATGCTGCGTGAAGGGGCGATGGCGCTGGGCGCGAGCAAATGGAAGACGATTGCAACGGTGATTGTGCCGGCGGCATACCGCGGCATCATGACCGCGATTCTGCTGGCGCTGGCGCGCGTGGCGGGAGAGACCGCGCCGCTGCTCTTCACGGCATTTGGAAACCGGTTCGAAAGCCATGGATGGTCGCAGCCGACGGCCACTCTTCCGGTGATGATTTACACGTACGCGGTTTCGCCCTACGATGACTGGCACCGGCAGGCGTGGGCGGCGGGATTGGTGCTGTTGGGCCTGGTTTTGATCATCAACATTCTGGCGCGCACGATATTGTCCCGTGGCATCGCGGTACCGAGGTCTTAAATGCAAGCGTCGGCAAAGCCGGAGTTTTCCGCGAATATCGTCACCAACATGACCACACCCGCGAGCCGCGAAACGGCGGCGGCGCTGCCGATGCGGATGACCATCGCGAAGTTGAATTTTTTCTACGGGCAAAAGCAGATCCTGTTCGACGTCAATATGGGCATCGCCGATAAAAAAGTGACGGCGCTGATCGGGCCATCGGGTTGCGGGAAATCGACCTTGCTGCGGACTTTGAATCGCATGCACGAAACCGTTTCCACGTCGCGGCTGGATGGAGAGATCCTGCTGGACGGCCAAAATATTCTGGCGCAGGATGTGACCGCGCTGCGCCGGCGGATCGGGATGGTGTTTCAGCGGCCGAATCCGTTTCCGAAATCCATTTACGACAATGTGGCTTACGGCCCGCGGATCAATGGGTACAAAGGGTCGCTCGCCGATACCGTCGAAAAGAGTTTGCGGCACGCGGCTTTGTGGGACGAGGTGAAAGATCATCTGCACAAATCGGCGTACGAACTCTCCGGCGGGCAACAGCAACGGTTGTGCATCGCGCGGGCGCTGGCGGTGGAGCCGGAAGTGCTGCTGATGGATGAGCCGTGTTCGGCGCTGGATCCGATCAGCACGGCGAAAATCGAAGAGCTGATGGTGGAATTGAAAAACTTGACGACCATCGTAATCGTGACGCACAACATGCAGCAGGCCGCGCGCGTCAGCGATTTCACGGCATTCCTGCTGACCGGGCAGATCATCGAATTCAGCCCGACGCCGCACTTGTTCACCACGCCGAGCGATCCGCGGACGGAAGCGTACATCACCGGACGCTTTGGATGAGTTGGTTAATGTTTTTGCGCTTCGCTGGAGCTGCGCAGTGATTAGAATGGGAACGGGAAGGGTTGCATGGAACGCCATTTCGAAAAAGATCTGAACGAACTGAAAGAGAGGCTGCTCTGGATGGGCAGCCTGGCGGAGCGGGCCGTGCACCAGTCGGTGCACGCGGTGCTCGAGTCTGACGAGCAACTGGCGAAGCGGGTTCTGGACGAAGAGGACGCGATCAACGAATTGCAGTTGGAAGTGGACGACCGCGTCGTGCAGTTGCTGGCGTTGCACCAACTGATGGCCGCGGACCTGCGGCTGGTGCTGGCGGTTTCGCGAATCAATAATGACCTGGAGCGCATCGGCGATCAGGCCGTAAACATCGCCCAGGGAGCGCTGCGTATCCTGAGGCATCCACGCGTGAAGCCCTACGTGGACTTGCCGCGCATGTCTGAACTGGTGGAGGAGCAGGTTCGCAATTCGCTGAACGCCGTTGTGCGCCGCGACGTGGAGCTGGCGCAAAAGGTGATGTCCACAGACGACCAGGTGGATCATTACCGCGATCAGATTTTCCGGGAACTTCTAACCTACATGATGGGCGATTCGAGCGTGGTGTTTCCCGCGTTTGAGCTGATCCTGGTGGCAAAAAACCTGGAGCGCATCGGCGATCATGCCACGAACATCGCCGAGGATGTGATTTACATTGTGCAGGGCCAGGATATCCGGCACCCGTCGGTGGACCGGCGCTAGGTTTTTAGCGATTTGCGTGGCATTAGCAAGCCGGTTGCAACCAACATACTTAAGATGGAAAGCGCAATCCCCGCCGTTTGATCCGGCGTGCGCACAAAACGAACTTCAATCTCCGATTTGCCTGCATCAATCGGCACCAGCATCTGGTCCAGGTCATCCGGCTTCTCCGGCGTGACTGGTTTGCCGTTCACCGTTACTTGCCAAGCGGGATAGTTGAGCAGGCGCAGAGCCACGCGAGCTTGCGCAGAAGAGTCCACGAAAAGTTTGTGATTGTTCGTCTCCCAGGTTTCGATGCGAATTGTTGCAACAACCGGCCGACCAGCCAAGTTATCGGATTCAGCCGCGAAAATGTTGGCGAGCGCCGCGTGTTTCGGTAGGTCCATGCGATCATCGCCGAGGGGATCGTACTCGTCCACGCCTTCATAGCCAGTGCCACTTTGGATTGCGGCCCGCTGCGTGGGCATCTCATCGGGATCCCACCAGGTGTTTTGCGTTAAGAAATATCCGAGTGGAAAGGAAAGAATCATAACGAGGGCAAACCAGAGCCATCCGCGGCGGCGTTCCATCGCGGCAGCCAGGAAACAAACGCAAACTACGGCGAGGACAGACATCCAGCGCCAGGGAAATTGCACGAAGCGCATTTTTGGAAGAAGGCTCCAGAGCGGCGTCGTGACGCGGAACATCAAGAGCGCAGCAGCTGATCCCAGGACCAACAGACCGGCCCAGGCAGATTTTGAGAAGTGCGCGAGTTTTGGGTTGTTGGCCAAGCGGCGCGAGGAAAGAGCGGCCAGCGCTGTCAGCAAGATGAGCGCGACGGCGCAGGAAGAAGAAATCCAGTTGAACCAGGTGTGCTCCGCATCCGCAATCCGAGTGAAGAGAAAATTCTGGTCGGGAAGCAGGCCGCCGGAGACTGCCTGGCCGATATTGACCCAGCGCTGTTCATAAGCTGCGGGAAGCAGGTAAAAACCCGCAAGACCAAATCCTAAAACCAGTCCGCCACCGGCGCGAAGCGCGATTCTCCACGAGCGTTGGGAAAGCACGGACCAAGCGAACAGCAGCGCTGCGGAGTAACTGGCTATGACTCCGGCAGGGGCATTGCAGAGCCACACAGCAGCGAAGGGAAGCGCGAACAATGCGATTGAAGAACGATTCTGATTTTCGTTCTGGAGCAGGCCCGCAAGGCGTAGGGCGGTGAGCAGCACCAGCGGGAGAATCGCGCAGGCGAGTTGCTCGGCAAAATCGCTGCGTACATAAGTGACGAGTAACGCATATGGATTAGAGGCGTAGAACACGGCGCCAAGATAGGCCGGTGTCTTTCCGACGAGCTTGCGTAGCAGAAAAAAGGCCGACATTCCGGCGAGGGTTTGCGTGAGAAGAATGAAAACCTCGGGCACCCAGGAAATCGGCAAAACCAGGGTGAGGGTTGCACCGAGGACCCACGAAAGCGGCGGATAGAAGATGAAGCGCGGTTCGCCAAATCCGTAATTAGTCCAGGCGGTCCACCGGGGGAAGATGACGCCGTGTTTCCATTGATAGGCAACATCCAGCCAAGAGGCCGCGTGGAACTCGAAATCATGGCCGGATGCGCTGCCAAGCCAGAAAAACGGAAGAAGCAATGCGAGCGAGGCAAAGATAGACAGGCCGAGTGCGATCAGCCAGGGAGGCGTGAGAGCTTGCGGCGGCCGGAATCCGGTTGGCGATGATTCGTTCATCCAGGAGTCAAAGAATTGTAACCGTTTTTGAAAAAAATCCGCGAATTGCGTTCATTGGGGTGCTTCGCGGAAGGAATCTGAGGGATAATAAACGTGATCATGAGCACCACAACGGCAGGCGTTGAGCCCATCATTGCGGCAAGCAAGCTGGAAAAATTCTATCCGCAGCCGGATGGCAGCCGCATCCAGGTGATTTCGCCAACGGATATCGCGATCTATCCCGGCCAGATTATTGCATTACTCGGCCCTTCGGGTTGCGGGAAGTCCACGATGCTGCGGATGTTGACGGGGCTTTCGCCCACGTCGGGCGGCACGGTTTTCTGGCACGGGCAACCGGTCCGCGATGAATCACCGAACGTGTCCATCGTCTTCCAGAGTTTCGCATTGTTCCCCTGGCTGACGGTGCTGGAAAACGTGGAAGCACCGTTGGAGGCGCGCGGCGTACCGGACGTGGAGCGGCACAAGCGGGCGCTGCGGATTATCGACTCGGTGGGACTCGACGGGTTTGAATCCGCGTATCCGAAAGAGTTGTCTGGCGGGATGAAGCAGCGGGTCGGCGTGGCGCGCGCGCTGGTGGTGGAGCCGGAAGTTTTATTCATGGATGAGCCATTTTCCGCGCTGGACGTGTTGACCGCGGAGACGCTGCGCGGCGAATTGATGGAACTGTGGCTGGGCAAGAAAATTCCGACGCGCGCGATATTTATCGTGACGCACAACATTGAAGAGGCGGTGATTCTGGCGGATCGCATCATCGTGCTGGGACGAAATCCCGCGCACATCCACGCCGAATTCAGCGTGAACATGCCGTATCCGCGGGATCGTAAGGACGCGCGCTTCACGGAACTTGTAGACCTGATTTACAAGGCGCTGACGCAGCAGGATCATCCGGAAATGCCTGCGGCGGGACCGCGAGGAGGCGAAGCAGCGCGGCGAAAAGATGTTGTGATGCTTCCGCACACGCGGCCCGGCGGAATGGCCGGCTTGTTGGAGATTCTGGAAGACCACGACGGCCGGGCAGACTTGCATGTGCTTGCGGCGGAGTTGAGCCTGGAAGTCGATGCGCTGTTACCCACAGTAGATACTGCAGTGCTCTTAGGACTATTGAAGCTGGTGGAAGGCGACGCCATCCTCACCGCAGAGGGAAAAGCCTTCGCGCACGGTGACATTCAGGAGCGCAAGGCCATGTTCCGTAAATCGGTACTGGCGAATGTCCCCCTGCTGCGGCAGATGGAGCAGGCGCTGAAATCGAAAACGAACCGCACGCTGCCCGCGGAGTTTTTCCAGGACCTGCTGGACGAACATTTCAGCGAAGACGAAGCGCGGAGGCAACTGGAGACGGCTATCCAGTGGGGCCGCTATGCGGAGCTTTTCGATTACGACGCGGCGAGCGGGAAGCTGACGCTCACCGAGACCTGATCTTCCCGTGCCCTCACCAGCCCCTCTTCCCCAGCATCAGACTCCCCTGCCGCCCACGGCCGCGCGGCCAGCCGGTTCGCGGTGGGCCTACGCGTTTCTGATCGACATTGGCGTATTCATTTCCGTGTTCGCAGTGATTTTCGGGGTGTATTCGATCGGACGGTCGTGGTTCGGGCCGGTTCGCGCCGAGTCTGAAATATCACAAGACCCGCGCAGCTTGCCGCTGTATGCGCTTTTTTCGCTGGTGCGCATCCTTGTCGCGTATGTGCTCAGCCTGGTGTTTGCGTTGGCGTACGGATACGCGGCGGCGAAATGGCGGCGCGCGGAAATCATCTTGATTCCGCTGCTGGATATTCTGCAATCCATCCCCGTGCTGAGTTTTTTGCCGGGGGTGATGCTGGCGATGGTGACGCTGTTTCCCAACCGGCAGGTGGGGGTAGAACTAGGCTCGATCATTTTGATTTTCACCGGGCAGGTGTGGAATATCGCGTTCAGTTTCTACTCCTCGCTGAAAACTGTTCCGCGCGATTTGCGCGAAGCGGCGATCATTTACCGGTTCAGCGCCTGGCAGCGGTTCCTGGAGCTGGATCTTCCATTTTCGACCATCGGGCTGGTCTGGAATTCGATGATGTCGGTGGCGGGCGGATGGTTTTTCCTGATGGCCTGCGAAATGTTTGTTCTGGGCGACAAGGATTTCCGGTTGCCGGGTCTCGGCTCCTACCTGCAGACCGCGGCGGGCCATGGCAACACGCGGGCGATGCTGTGGGGGCTGGCGGCGATGGTCAGCGTGATCGTGCTGATGGATCAATTCATCTGGCGGCCAGTGATCACCTGGGCGGACAAATTTAAATTTGAGCAGGTGGAGAGCGCGGCGGGCGCGCAGAATTCCATTCTGAATTTCATACGCAGAGAATCGTTTTTGATCCGGATTTACCGGAGCATCCTGCATCCATTGGTGGAATGGCTGACGCTGCAATTCGCCAAAGGCGCGAAGCGGGCCGCGGCGACGATCCGCGCAAATCCGGCCACCAAGCCGCGCCAATGGTATGGATGGGTATTTGCCGGGATGGCGGTGATCGCGCTGATCTATGGAATATCCAGAGCCGTTGGGGAGTTGGCGCAAATCCACCGCGCCGATTACTTCGAACTTTTGCGCAGCGCGGGG
>DATLVJ010000691.1:0-2910 GCA_035577585.1 Candidatus Limnocylindrales bacterium | reverse complement strand
TTACTACTATCGCCAGAGTGATGAGCCGGCCGAAGGGCGACGAAAATCGAAGGGCCGTGGCGACGCGTGTTGACGAGCAGATCACTACGTTCTCCCAGTGATCTGCGTATCATACACCACGCAGCTGGAGCCTTTCGGCGCGCTACGGTATACTGGAAAGCACGTTGTACTAATCGCACGCCCCTGTGGGCCTGTGGCGCAGTTGGGAGCGCGCTTCCATGGCATGGAAGAGGTCGTGAGTTCGAATCTCACCAGGTCCACCAAACCCTTCAAGCACTTACGCGGCTCCCCCGTTGTTTGACCTCTCCGAAATCCCGCACAATTCCCGCATTTCAATCGCTCAACCGGTCTTCCGGAGGAGCCTCAACTGCACTCCGTTCTTCACAAAACCGATGCACAGACATGCCACTGCGCTCTTGCTCGGCGATCCGTTCGCGCCAATACTCGCTTCTCGCCCCGATCTTCTTTCCCCTGCTGGCTCTTGTCATGGCACCACTATGCGACTTACCAGACGACTTTGGAAGAGGGGTTTATCAGACGCTTACGATGGCGAACATTTTGGGAGCTTGTCAACCCCCTGCCCCTTGTTTACCGGTAAAGTACTTCCGCATGCTATTTGCTAGAGTCTCAACATTGGGTTCCAGGAACATAGACCGGTGATCACCGGGGACCTCATGAACAGCAAATTCGCCGGTAACAACATGTCGCCACCCCCGACTAAAGTCCCAGGCATTGCCAGGTGGTCGCTCAGCAGCCTTGAAAAAAACCAACCGGCCCATGTATGGGGCCGGTCGGTAAGAGCGTAATGCGAGATGGACGAGCTGATCCGGATCTTCCGCGGGATGGCGTGCCAGGCGTACCCGGCTTCTATATTGGATTTGCCTAGCGGCCCGGCTGATTTTTCGATGGAGCTCCTTCATCTTTTCGGCCACATACTGCGGCACCTTCTGGGGCTTCAACCGCAACAGCTCCTCAGCATGAAATCTTAGCTTCCTGGCCCGTGCTTCCAACCAATCTTCCTTCAGTGCGCTTTGTTGAAAAATGGGATTTTGCGTATCGAACAGAACGAGCAAAGGTACGTCATGGCCCTTGTCCATGAGCTGCTGCGCGGTCTCATACGCAAGGACTCCCGAGTCACTCCAGCCGCCGAGGTAGTATGGACCCTCGTTCTGATAATTGAGGATGGCGTTGACAAGGTAACCTACGATTTGTTCGAGCCGATAGGGTGCTGACATTTGCTTTAGCTCTGGCAGCAGGGACGGCATCAAGCTCAGAAATGGATGGTCAGTCCCAAGACGGAGCGCTAGGGGCCGGAATAGAGGGCCAGCCCCGACACAGAAAAACGGGGGCAGGGACCCTTCAGGCTGTACCGGTATTACTTGAGGCGTGGAAAGAGCCTGCCCCTCGAGAAGGACTGCGAATTGCTGAATCGTGGGAGCTTGGAACAGAGTGCTTATCGATAGCTGCTTTCCGAACGACTGCTCAATTCTTGCCAGAAATTTCGCCGCCGAAAGGGAGTCGGCGCCTAAGTCAAAAACATTGTCGGTCACACTGACGGGATCGACACCTAAGAGTTCTGCCCAAATCGTCACTAGCGTGGATTCGACAGCGTTTCGTGGCGGCGTGAATTCATGCCGTGACAAGGTTTTTGCAGCAAGCGACAAAGCTTGACGGTCCACTTTGCCATTGGGGGTCAATGGAAACGCATCGAGAAGCACAAAGTGCGCCGGTACCATATATTCGGGAAGTTTCAGCCGCAGAAATTCTCGCAACTCTTTCGGAGTGACAGCTTCCCCGTCTCGCGGAATCACATAACCGGCCACCTGCTTGCTTCCTGATTCATCCTCGCGCGCCAAAGCCACGCACTGGCGCACCGCGGGATGTTCTGCCGCTACGGCCTCGATCTCTCCGAGCTCGACCCGATAACCTCGGATCTTCATCTGATCGTCAAGGCGGCCAGCGTACTCGAGTGTGCCATCTTCCCGCCAACGCGCCATGTCACCCGTCTTGTACATGCGGGCTCCACTTCGATTTGAGAACGGATCCGCAAGAAAATGCTTGCTTGTCAGTTCAGGCCGATTTAAATAGCCGCGCGCGACACCTGCGCCGCCAATATATAGCTCACCCAGCAGGCCGGCCTGAACCGGCTTTAATTGCTGGTCAAGAACGTAAAGGCAAGTATTATCGATGGCTTTACCGATGGGCACCGAGCCAGTAAAAGGGTCGCCGGACTGAACCTCATAGACGCAGCAACCGACTACGGTTTCCGTCGGCCCGTACTCATTGATTAGACGTGTGGTTGGGGAAACCTCTCTCCAAAAGCGCAGGCTCTCGGCAAGCAGGTTCTCGCCGCCGATGACGAATAATTCGACCTTACCGGCCGCCTCCTCGGGACGAAGTTGTTGGCTGAGCAAATCTAAATGCGCGGGTGTGATCTTCACAAGGCCGCGGGTTAAGGGGCGCCGTAGCGCCCTGACTACCGCCTCCACGCTCGCATCGTCGGATACCAACTCAACCTGTCCTCCGACCAGCAGCGGAGTGTAGAGTCCTGTGACGGTCAAATCGAAAGAAATGGAGGAATGGACTAGGGCCGAACGCCACGCCTCTTTTCCGTACGCCTTTGCCGCCCATGTAAGGTAGTTCAGCAGCCCGGAGTGCGTGACTATGACGCCCTTCGGCTTGCCCGAAGAGCCGGAAGTGTATATCGCATAAGCGGGGTTCGCGAGCCGAGCCCCAGGCGCAGGATTTGCGTCACTTTCAAGGGCGATCTCAGGCCAGTCTGCATCCACACAAATAACGGTTAAGTCATTGACGGGCAAGGTGGTCGCAAGGTCGCCCGTGGTGACTAGAATTTTTGCGCCGGAATCCTGCAGCTCGAATAACAGCCGCTCTGCAGGGTCATTCGGGTCT
>DATLVJ010000690.1:0-4174 GCA_035577585.1 Candidatus Limnocylindrales bacterium | reverse complement strand
GGAATGCGTGGCGCGCTTGGCATGTTCCGCGGAACCTTTCTAGTTTACAGCGAAAGGCGAGGGGCGAAAAGGGCGGGGGGCGGAGAGTGTTGCAAACGGGCAGGAAGGAGAACGGCAAAACTTGAGCAGGCCGGGCAGGCGAGGCCACCCTTCCCTTGTCAGGGCAAGCATTGAAAGTGGCCGCTACGCGCCGGCTAGAAGCGAGCCAGTTCCTTGGCGGCGGTGAAGACTTTTTGGGCGTTGGGGAGGAAGGCTTCCTCGAGTGTCGGGGCGTAGGGGACGGGCGTGTCGAGAGAGGCGACGCGCAGAACCGGGCCGTCGAGGTCGTGGAAGGCTTTTTCGAAGAGGATGGCGGCGATTTCGCCGGAGATGCCGCCGGTCTTGGTGTCTTCGTGGACGACCAGGCATTTGTTGGTTTTGCGGACGGACTGGAGAATCGTCTCCTCGTCGAGCGGCAGCAGGGTGCGGAGATCGATGACCTCGGCTTCGATGCCTTCCTTCGCTAGGGCTTCGGCGGCTTCGAGCGAGGTGTGCATCATGGCGGCATAGGAAACGATGGTCAGATGTTTTCCTTCGCGGCGGACAACGGCTTTGCCGAGCGGCACGGTGTAATCGCCTTCGGGAATCTCTTCCTTGATGCGGCGGTAAAGGAATTTGTGTTCGAAGAAAAGGACTGGATTGTTGTCGCGGATGCTGGACTTGAGCAGGCCCTTGGCATCGTACGGCGTGGAGGGATAGACGATTTTAAAACCCGGAGTGTGGAGGAAATACATTTCGGGGCTCAGTGAGTGGAACGGGCCGCCGTGGACTCCACCGCCAGACGGGCCACGAACGACGATCGGCGCGGGCGCGTTCCAGAGATAGTGTCCCTTGGCGACGAAGTTGGTGAGCTGGTTGAAGCAGCAGGCGATGAAATCGATGAACTGCATTTCGGCGATGGGGCGCAGGCCGAGATAGCTCATGCCGCAAGCGGCGCCGATGATGGCGCTTTCGCTGATGGGCGTGTCAATGACGCGCTCCCATCCGAATTTTTCGAGGAGGCCTTCGCTGGTCTTGAACGCGCCGCCATATACGCCGACGTCTTCGCCAATTAGAACGACGCTCGGGTCGGCAGCCATCTCTTCGAACATGGCCTGGCGGATGGCTTCGAGGAATGTGATCGGGGCCATGGGCTACCTCCGGGCCTTCCCTCGGACGGCGGGTTTCGCCGGGCCCGATTTTCTGGCGGGAGGTTTTGCCGTGGTCTTGCTAACGGATTTTGTGTTCGCCGCAGGTTCCTCCGCGACCGGTTGTGTATCGCCGAAATGGATGGGCGCGTTTTCGCGGGAGGAGGTCTTCCCGCGGCCGAAGCCTTCAATGATCCACACTGGTTCGACGCTACATTTCGGCGGGGTCACTTCAGAGAGCGGGCGCTCCCACTTGGGGCGAATCTTGTGGCAGTCGTCGCCGGTGCAATAGACGCCTTCGGAGGCAAATTCCGGCGGGGGCATCGGAGAATTCTCCGCAAACTCCCTGTCTTTTTCGAGGAGCGTATTGATCTTGTCCTCGATTTCTTTCTTTCCTTTGGCGTCGAGTATTTTTTCGGCCGTGAGGAATTTTTCGTAGAGTGTGATGGGGTCGCGCTTCTCCCAATATTCACGCTGTTCCGTGGGAACGTATTCGGCGGGGTCGTGCTGGGCGTGCCCACGGCGGCGGAAAGTTTTGGCTTCGATGAGGACCGGGCCTTCGCCGGCGCGCGCCCGCTCGACCGCTTCCTTCGCGGTTGTGTACATGGCCACAGGATCGTTGCCATCCACGATGTAACTCGAAATGCCATAGGCCTTGGCGCGGTCGGCCAGATTTTCGAGGGGCACCTGGCGGCGCACGGGCGTGGAATACGCCCACAGGTTATTTTCGAGAATCAGGACGAACGCGGCTTTTTGTGACGCGGCAAGATTCAAGCCCTCGTGAAAAACGCCGGTGGAGCTGCCACCGTCGCCGATCCAGGTCATGGCCACGATTTTCTGGCCGAGATAGCGGCCGGCCATGGCGACACCCGTCAGCACGGGAATCAGATCGCCGAGCATCGAGATGGGCGAAACGATGTGCAGATTTTCGAGATCGCCGAAGTGGCTGGTGCCGTCCTTGCCTTTGGTGGGCGAAGTGTATTTCGCCATGTGTTGGGTGAAGATGTCGCGCGGGGGAACGCCTTTGACCAGCAGCGCGCCGATATTGCGGATCATCGGCGCCATCCAGTCTTTTTTCTGGAGGGCGTAGGCGCTGCCGACGGAGATGGCTTCCTGGCCGAGGCTGGAGTACAGGCCGCCGACGATTTTGTTCTGGCGGAAGAGGCGGGTCATGGTGTCCTCGACCTCGCGGTTGAGTCGCATGAAGTAGTAGAGATCGAGGTACTGCTGCCGCGAAAGTTTCATCTTGGCGGCTGTTTCCGTGGCAGGCATCTTCGGCGGTTCTCCCGATAAACGTCCGGTTGTCTATCTTACGGCGAACGGAGGCGGTTGGCGAATTGGGAGAGTGGCGGAGGCAAGTTGCGGGCGACATGTTGGCCCGTCGGATTTTATGTTGCATTTGCAACATCTTTATGTTGCACTTGCAACATGGAGTCTACTATGGCAACCAACCTTGAAACGATCCTGCAACGAAGGGCGATCCGGGAGTTCGATCCGGTGGAGGTGCCCGCCGAGGCGCGCGAACAGATCCTGCGGGCGGCCTGCGCGGCACCTTCGAGTTTCAATTCCCAGCCTTACCGGCTGGTGTGGATCGAATCGCCGGCGAAGAGAAAGCGGGCGGCGGAGTTGTGCATGTCGCAATCGGCGGCGCAAACAGCTTCGGCGCTGGTGGTGGCCGTGGCGGACCTTGGAGCATCGAAGGCGACGACCGAAGGTCAATTGCGGTGGATGCGCGAGAACGGCTTTGCCGAAATCAAAATCCGGGAATTCGAGAAGAAAGCCAGATTGGCGAAGTGGTTTTACGTACAGGGATGGTTCAACATTTTCGGGGCCGTAAAGTGGCTGGCCCTGAAGGTTATCCACCTGAGGAAAATCATCGGGATGGCGCCGGTGTCGCGGCAGGGGTTGTTCAAATGGGCGACGAAGAGCACGGCGCTGGCTTGCGGGAATCTGATGATCGCGGCGGAGGCGCTGGGATTCAACACTTGCCCGATGGAGGGTTTCGATGGGGTGCGGCTCTCCAAATTTCTGGGGCTTTCCCGGAAATACCACGAGATCGTAATGGTGATTGCGATTGGGAAAAAGTCGGCGACGTGCAAGGAGCAGCCGCAGTGGCGGAGGCCGCTGGAAACAACAGTGACAGTCCTATGATTGCCGTAGACAGAAAAATGATTCCGGACGAAATCCTGAAGGATTCTGTGCTGGTCAATATTGCAGCCGCGTATTTTGGAGTGAGCAAACAACTCGAACGGCGCACGGGATGTTCGCAGACCAGGGGATTTATTCTTTCGACGCTGCGTGGCGGAGCGGACCGGAATCAGAACCAGATTGCCACGTTGCTTGGGTTCGACAGGACGGTGGTACACCGATCCATCGGGACGATGCTGAAGGAAGGACTGGTTTCGAAAAAGAAGTCGGCAACGGGCCGGGCGTTCGTGATCCGGTTGACGCCCAAGGGGGAAAAGTACCGGGAGGTCCTGATCAAGGAGCGGCGCGCCGCGGAGGAAAAGCTTCGAGCCATCCTGAACTCAGAGGAACGCACGATGTTGATTCAGCTGCTGGGGGCTGTTGCGGATTTCAAATTTTAGGACGGAGTTTGACAAAGGAGAGTGCCCCAAACGCCAGCGATTCCCCTAAGAAGAAAGGGTGGCCGGTTGGCGAATTGAGGGCGTCCCGGAGGAACGATGAAGGTCATCCCGTGACGTGGTACGAGCGGAGGATCTTCTCGAAGGAAGGCTGTGTTTCCTTGAACAGCGGCTCGACGCACCAGGTGGTGATCCGCAAAAAACCGCTCGGTGTCTGGATAATGGCCACCAGGAAGTGGATGGGCAGGTTTTCCGCTTGCGGCGAGACCCCGCGATAGGAAAGAATCAGCGCGCTTTTCCCGTCGATCTTCGTGGGGGTCTCGGATACTTTTTCGTAGTTTTGCAGGTTCTTTTTGGCCTGGATCTCGACCAGGCCGTTGTAACTGTCGAGAGACGCCGCATAAGTTTCGTTGACAACGAGCA
>DATLVJ010000689.1:0-9188 GCA_035577585.1 Candidatus Limnocylindrales bacterium | reverse complement strand
ATACGGCGACGCCGAAAATGGCGGCTTCTTCGACCGCGCCTCCGACGCTCCCGCCATGGGCGGCCTCGAAGTCCGCCGGAAACCGTTTCAGGATTCCCCCACGCCCAGCGCGAACTCCGTCGCTGCCATGGCCCTCACCCGCATGCACGCTTACACAGACGATCCAAAATATTTCAACTGGGCCAGGAAGACGCTCGAAGCCTTCGCCGGCATCGCCCCGCAATATGGCCTCTTCGCCGCAACCTATGGCTTGGCCGCCCTTCTCTTCGCGGAGCACCCAACGCAGGTGGTTATCACGGGCGCGCAAGGAGACGCCGCAGCAGAAAAACTCGAACGCGCAGCCAACGACGTCTTCCGTTTCGGCAAAGCCGTCCTTCGCGTAACGCCCGCAACCTCGCTCGAATACTTACCCGTAGCCCTGCGCCACACACTCCCGCATCTCCCCAAAGACAAACCCAGCGCCCTCGTCTGCTCCGGCAACACCTGCCTGCCGCCTACCACCGACCCCGAAGAGCTGAAGCGCCTCCTCCAAAACGGAATCGCCGGCACTGCCGCCGGCTAGCGCATTTGTAGCGGCCGCCTTCTGAGGCGGGCGCTCCGATTTTGGAGTGCGGGAGCAACGCTCCCGCTTTTACGGTGTAGGCACCGTCTCCCAGTCTAAATTTGGTGGCGGGCTTCCCCAAAAAGCGGGCCGACCCGGTCGGTCCGCACCCAAAGGTGTTCTCCAAAAAAAAGAGCGCGATGCACACGCACCGCGCCCTCACGAACTCGGAGGCTTCCGAATCCTTTACCTCTTTTACTTCCTCAACTTCCTTTACTTCTTTACTTCTTCGGTCTCGATTCCGGCGGCACCAGCCCATTCGCCCGGTAGTACACCACCAACTGCCCGTAATGTTCCCCAGAATGTTCAATCAGCCCGTACGCCAGGTCGTATAGCCGGTCCAGATGCGGCCCGCCATCATTGACTGCTTCCATCAATCCTTTGTCGCCTTTGGCCTTGATCGTGGCAGCTCCGTCTTCCACGCACTTCTTCACAAACGCCACCAACTCCGCCCGAGTCTTCACGCTCACGTCCTTGGGATCGTCAGCGTAGCGCGGCTTCTTCCCCGCGGCGGGATCCGTGAAGTAATACATCGACGCCGAAGCATGCACGATATTGGCGACAAACGTCCGCGACTCTGCCTGCGGTTTAAACGAAAACTTGTCTTCGGGGAAATCTCCAGCCATGGCTATCAGCTTCCGTCCGATGTCGTTCCATGACTCCAGCACGGCTTCCGACGGGCTGGGAGCAGGCCCCGGCGCCTTCTTCGGAGCTTCCTGGGCCCTCAGAGGGGCCACCACAAAACACACCACCAATCCAACCAAGGCAAACCTTGAAAATCGTTTCATCTCTTCTCTCCTTTGAGTTTTGAGGCGAAGGGCTTTCCACCTCATTAAGACGACTGGCGACCCCGAACATTACACTCGGGCGGGAAATTGGCGGGCCAACCGGCCTTAGCCGCCAGCCATCATACTGAAAGGACCCGCTAAAGTCCCGCCAAGGTACGGAAAAGGGGAGGTTTATTTCTCGCTACGGAGCCCAAAGACCGAACGAAAGGCTTACGCCCGGCGTGTTATTCTGGTAGTACACAGTCGAGGGAGTCAAACATTGATTTGGAGCTGGTTTTTACTGCGTGTTTTGATCGGGCTGTCCATCATGATGGTCCTGTTCTTGTCTCAGCGTTTCTGGTATCGGGCCTTGTGGCGCGTCACCGGACATTGGGGCCGCACCACCCTGCGCGTCGGCGTCCGCCTGCTTTATCTCGCCGGCTGGCTACTGATCATCACCACGCTCGCCGACAATCTCCGCCAGGATCATGGACGTCTCCTGCCGAATCACTCCCCGGTCACTACTTTCGCGGGACTTTGGTTTTTCAGCGCTCTCTTCGGCTATCTGGCGATCAAATTTGTCCATGGCATTGAGTGGCTCTGGCACCGCTTCCGCAAACCCGTGCCGCAGGATGCCTCCAAGCTTCCCGCGCACCGCATCGATCTCGAAGACATAGTTCCCGACCCTTCGCGCCGCACTTTTTTCCGCACCGCCAGCGTTGTTGCCGGAGCCGCGCCGTTCCTCGGCGTCATGTATGGTTTCGCCGCGGAACGCCTGCGCTACGAAATTCACCGCGTGGAAATTCCCATCAATAATTTGCCCGCGGAACTTGACGGCATGCAGATCGTCCAGATCAGCGACATTCATCTGAGCGCGTACATGACCCGCGAATCGGTTCGCCGCGCCGTGGATATGGCCAACGAAGTGGGCGCTGACCTCGCCGTCGTCACCGGCGACCTGATCACCGGCATGCACGACTCCATGGCGGACTGCGTCGAGGAAGTGCGCCAGTTGCGCGCGCCGTTGGGCGTATATGGCTGCAACGGCAACCACGAAATCTACGCCCGCGCCGAGGATCTGGCCGAGCGCCTCTACCGCCAGGCCGGCATGAAGCTGCTGCGCCGCGAAAACGCCATCATCCATTACAAGGGTGGACAATTAAACTTGATCGGCGTCGATTACCAGCGCGAACGCGGTCCCAGTGGCCGCAAGCAGCAGATGCTTCCGAATTTTGAGCCACTGGTCCGCCGCGACATGCCCAACATTCTGCTGTCGCACAATCCGAACACCTTCAATCGCGCCGCGGAGCTTGGCATTGAGCTTTCGCTCGCCGGCCACACTCACGGCGGCCAGGTGCAGGTCGAAATCCTCGACGTCAGCCTCAGCCCCGCGCGCTTCATCACCGATTACATCGCCGGCCTCTATCACCGCCCGCTGCTCATGCCCGACCAGCCAAAGCGCATGGGCGAAACCATCAAGCTCATGCCCAACGCCCCCAACGGCCTCGCCGCACTCTACGTAAACCGCGGCCTCGGCACGGTAGGCGCCCCAGTCCGCCTCGGCGCCCCCCCGGAAATCACCCACATCGTCCTCCGCCGCGTTTGAACCGCATTTGTAACGGCCGCCTTCCGAGGCGAGCGCCCTTAGTTCCGCATCTCTCAAGGCCTTGTAGGGGCCAAGCTCGCTCGGCCCTCCTGGTTTCGCGCCGTACAGGCGGGGCGAGATTTTCCAGACCTCTTCCCCGGTGATAGAATCTGCCTAATTCCTATGACTATCAAAGAGCGAAATTACTGGCTGGAGACGGTGGCGGAGCCTGCCGCGGGCGCAACCGGCGGTTTGCCTGACAGGGTGGATGTGGCCGTTGTCGGCGGAGGGTTCTGCGGCTTGTCGGCTGCGCGGGCGCTGGCACAGCGTGGCGTGCGCGTGGCGCTATTCGAAGCCGAATCGCTGGGATGGGGCGCCAGCAGCCGCAACGGCGGTATGGTCCTGACCGGGATGAAGCTGCCCGTGCCCACACTGATCAAGCGCTATGGCCGCGATGCCGTCCAGCGCATGTACGCCGCCTCGCTCGAATCGATCGACCTTGTCGAGCGCATCGTCAAGGAAGAGGGAATCGACTGCAATTTCTCCCGTTGCGGACATCTGGAAGTGGCCTGCAAGCAAGCCCATTTCGATGACTACGCAGCGGCTGCCGCGCGCATTAAGAGCGAATTTAATCATGAACTACGCATCATCTCGAAGAACGCGCTGCAAAGTGAAATCGGCTCACAAATCTATTTTGGCGGCATGGTGGACGAAACCAGCGCCGGCGTGAATCCAGCCCGCTACGTGAACGGCCTTGCCAAAGCCGCTCAGCACCACGGCGCATGCCTCTTCGACCACACGCGTGTCACCGGCGTTTCCTCCCAGCCGAATGACGCCGGCGGCAGCTTCCGGGTCGAAACCACTCGCGGCTCCCTCACGGCCAAAGAAGTCCTCCTCGCCAGCGGGGCGTACACCACAAGTGCCACACCCTCTCTGCGCAGAAAAGTGATTCCCATCGGCTCCTACATCATCGCCACAGAAATTCTTCCCGACTCCCTCGCCGCCGAAGTCAGCCCGCGCAATCGGATGATCTACGACTCCAAGCATTTCCTCTATTACTATCGCCTGACGCCCGACAATCGCATGCTCTTCGGCGGGCGCGCCGCGTTTTTCCCGGAGTCCGAAAGCACGGTGCGCGAAAGCGCCGAACTCCTCCGCCAGGGCATGATCCAGGTCTATCCCCAGTTGCGCGACACAAAAGTCCAATACGTTTGGGGCGGCACGCTCGATTTCGCCATGGACGTGATGCCCCACTCCGGAAAAATCGATGGCATGCATTTTGCTGTAGGCTTCGCTGGCCACGGCGTAGCGGCCGCAACCTGGATGGGCGCAAAACTCGCGGGTGTCATCTGCGGCGACCCCGACGACAACCCGTTCTCCCGCATCCCGTTTCCCGGCGCGCCCCTAGGCCTCCGCAGCGGCAACACCTGGGCCCTGCCCCTAGCCGGCGCCTACTACAAACTCCTCGACTGGCTCACCTGATCCGCTTGTGGCACAGGCATTCCTGCCTGTGCACCCGAGCCACCAGCAATAATTCAAGCACCTGAGAAGACATCAGTGCCCGCGATCCATTCCGACCACTTGTCCTCTGCAAGCCAGAAGCCCAGCGCCAGAGGCGCGAAAGAGGCTAGCCCCGGGCGTCAGCCCGGGGACTATTCCCCTCGCGATCCCAGCCCCGGAGGGGCGGCAGAACGTTGGCAGGCTCACATCCCGTCCTGTCCCTCCGCCAACTTCTTAATCCTCGGAAACACAAAATATGCCACCACCCCCAAGCCCACCGGCACCGGCCCCCACTTCAGCGCAAATTTGTCGCTGAACACCAGCGCCACAATCGTCATCAGAATCGGCGCAATCACCACGTAAGCCAACCCCGCCTTGCCCCACGGAATCCGAAACGGCCGCGGCTTCTCCGGCTGCGTCTTCCGCAGCTTCCACGCCGCCATCACTGTCAATACGGTCACCAGGCTGCGCAACCACACATACACGGTCAGCAACTGCGCCAATGTACGAAACGCCAGCAGCGCGTAGATCGCCGATGAAATCAGAATCGCAATCCACGGCGTCCCGTATTTCGGATGCTTCGCCGCAAACACCGGCGGCAAATACCCATCCTCCGCCATCGCTGACGGCATCCGCGTGCTCGTCAGCGCCGTCGCATTCAACAGTGAAACGTTTCCCAGCATCGCCGCAGCCGTCAGCGCAAATCCCAGCAGGCTCCCACCGATCAGCAGTCCCGCCGTCGGCAGGTACGCCGAGTTCCACTTTTCCCAATTTCCCAGGGCCGCCAGCGAAGTCAGCGCGGGCAAAAAATACGTCGCAATCGAAAGCGGCACCACGATCGCCAGCGCAATCGGAAAATTCCGCTGCGGATTTTCAATCTCCTCCGCCACGCTCGAACACTGCTCGTAACCTGAATACAGCCACAAGCCCAGCGCCAGCCCCACGCCGAACACCTGAAACGGCGGCACGTGCGGCGGCACAAACGGATGAACCGGATTGAAATGCCACTTCACAGCCGCGATCACGCACAGCACCGCCACCGGCGCCAGCACCGAAAACTCCAGCACTGTCGAAACCACCCCCACCATCTGAATTCCTCGAATGTTCACGTACGCAAGCAGTGCGATCACCGCCAACGAAACCAGATAATGTTTCCACCCAACCAGCGACGGGAAAAATCCTCCCAGATAATCGCTGAACAATACCGCATAGGTGCCGCCCAGAAGCCACGAAGCGCTCCAGTTCCACCATCCCGCCAGGAATCCCCAGAAATCCCCGTAACCCGCGCGCACCCAGCGGTAAAATCCGCCTTCCACCGGAATCGCCGTCGTCAATTCCGCCGCCACCAGCGAAACCGGTATGCACCAGAACAGCGGAATCACCAGCAGATACAGCAGCGTCAACCCCGGCCCGCTCGTCGCCACCATCCCTTCCATGCCGAACGGCCCGCCCGTCGTATACGCGAACATCACGAATACGAAATAGAAGAGCCCCGCTTTTTTTGCCGCTGTTTTGGTTGTGCTCAAGAGATTGCCGGAAGTGTACCCCACTTCGCCAACGATTGCTGGACTTGCCCCGCG
Source organism: Candidatus Limnocylindrales bacterium (assembly GCA_035577585.1). Classification (GTDB taxonomy): domain Bacteria; phylum Acidobacteriota; class Terriglobia; order Acidiferrales; family UBA7541; genus Acidiferrum. The sequence continues at coordinate 3,155 of DATLVJ010000689.1, read as the reverse complement.
GAGTGCGCGACACTCGGCCCGCCCGATTTGCGGACCAACGAATGATCCTTCTCCTCATGGGAGTCACCGGTTCCGGCAAAAGCACCGTCGGCAAACTTCTGGCCGGGCGGCTGGCCTGGGTGTTTCTCGAAGCCGACGAGTTACATTCCCCCGAAAACATCGCCAAAATGCGCAACGGCATCCCGTTGACGGACACCGACCGCCTCCCGTGGCTCGATGCGCTCCATGCCCGCCTCGTGGCGCTGCACGCGGAAGGGAAGGACATCGTCCTCGCCTGCTCCGCGCTCAAGCAAAGCTACCGCCAGCGCCTCGCGAAGAATCTCCCTGTCGAACTTGTCTACCTGAAAGGTTCGCCCGTTCTCATCGGCCAGCGCCTGCGTGAGCGCCGCGGCCACTTCGCCGGAACCCCAATTCTGGCGGGACAGTTTGCCGATCTCGAGGAGCCGCGCGAAGCCTTCACTCTTCCCGTGGAATCTCCCCCTGATGAGATCGTGCGCAAGATTCTTAAACATTATTCTCTCTCGCCCGAAACTTCCATCGACGCGCCTTCGCTCCTGAAAAAACTTCGCTGGCGCCTGCTTCCGTTTCTCTTCCTCCTCTATATTGTCGCCTATCTCGACCGCATCAACGTCGGCTTCGCCGCCCTGCAAATGAAGGCGCAACTCGGTTTCAGCGACACGGTCTACGGCCTGGGCGCGGGAATTTTCTTCCTCGGCTATTTTCTATTTCAGGTTCCCGCAAACGTGGCGCTGGAGCGGGTAGGCGCCCGCCGCTGGATCGCCGCCCTGATGATCTGCTGGGGCATCGTCTCCGGCTGCATGTTCTCCGTCCACTCCGCCGCTTCTTTTTATTCGCTGCGGTTTCTTCTCGGCGCTGCCGAAGCCGGCTTCTTTCCCGGCGTAATTTTTTATCTCCGCTCCTGGTTTCCCGCCCGCGCCCGCGCTGGAGTCGTCGCGCTCTTCATGACCGCCGGCCCCGTCTCCGGCGTGATTGGCGGCCCGATTTCCGGTCTGCTGCTCGATTGGAATCACAGCGGCGGCCTCGCCGGCTGGCAATGGATGTTTCTTCTCGAAGCCGTTCCTGCCGTCGTACTCGGTTTCGTGGCCTGGTTTTTTCTTGCGGATGACCCCGGTCGCGCGCCCTGGCTCTCTCCACAGGAAAAATCCTGGCTGTTGCACTCGCTCGAAAGCGAAACCAGCTCGGGATCGCTGACTCCAACCGATCAGCCCGCTCCCTGGTTCACGAACCCCCGCCTCTGGGGATTTGCCCTCGTCTATTTCGGCTTGAACACCTGCACCTACGGCATCAGCCTCTGGCTGCCCACCGCGCTCCACTCGCTCACGGGTCTTCCAAATGTTTTCCTTGGACTCTTGTCCGCGATCCCCTATCTTGCCGCGGCGATCCTCATGGTCCTCGTCGGCACGCACTCGGATCGCACCGGCGAGCGTCGCCGCCACATCGCGCTCTCCGCATTTGCCGGAGGCATCGCCCTCGTCGTCAGCGGCTTTTCATCGGGCATCGCGATCAGTGTTTTCTGCTTTGCCATCGCTCTGTCCGCTTCCTCTTCGATGGCTGGGCCGTTCTGGGCCATGGCCTCCGGCTCCTTCACGGCCGCCGCAGCGGCCCGCTCCATCGCTCTGATCAACGCCGTCGGCAATCTTGGCAGCGGCTTCGGGCCTTATTGGATCGGCCATCTTCGCGACACGACGGGCTCATTTCGCGCCGGTTTGTTCAGTGTCGCCGCCATACTCGCCCTCGCCGGCCTCATCGTCCTGCTCCTTGATCGCGGCCCGCGGCGCTCCAATTAAAGTCGGCTATCTTCGTCGCAGCGCCAGCCGTCTAAATTGGCTCCTTGCAGATTCTCTTCAATGACGAAATAATCGTGCTCTTGCACTTCAGGAGAATTTCTTGACCAGATCAACTCGCTTCACTCTGTTCCTCACCTGCCTCGTCCTTATCGGCGCTCTCACATTTTATTCACGCGCCACAGCGGATGAATCCCCGCTCTACGGCTACTCCGCCGAATCCTCTCGCGCCGAACGCCAGTGGGAAGAAAAACTTCGCGCCATCCCCAGCCCCGACAACATGCGCGAATACATGCGCCGCCTCTCCGCCCGCCCGCACCACGTCGGCTCGCCCTACGACAAGGACAACGCCGATTGGCTCGCCGCAAAGTTCAAGGAGTTCGGCTTCGAAACGCAAATCGAATCCTACGACGTCCTCTTTCCCACGCCCAAAGAACGCCAGCTCGAACTCCTCGACTGCAAAGGCGCGTCCACCACCGACTGCTCTGTGAAATTCGCCGCGAAGCTCGAAGAGCCGGCCCTCGCCATCGATCCCACCTCCGGCCAGAAATCCGAGCAACTACCCACCTACAACGCGTATTCGAAAGACGGCGAAGTCGTCGCCCCGCTCGTCTACGTCAACTATGGCATCCCTGAAGACTACGAGCGCCTTGAACGCCTCGGCGTTTCCGTCAAGGGCGCCATCGCCATCGCGCGCTACGGTCATTCCTGGCGCGGCATCAAGCCCAAAGTCGCCGCCGAGCACGGCGCTGTCGGTTGCCTCATCTATTCCGATCCCGAAGGCGACGGCTACTCGCCCGGCGAAACTTTTCCCAGGGGCGGCTTTCGCCCCAGTGACGGCGTGCAGCGCGGCAGCGTCGCCGACGATCCCATCTATCCCGGCGACCCCCTCACTCCCGGCGTTGCCGCGAAAAAAGATGCCAAGCGCCTCAAGGTCGAAGATTCTCCCGTCATCACCAAAATTCCCGTGCTGCCTATTTCTTACGGTGACGCTCAACCTCTGCTCGCCGCCCTCACCGGTCCAATCGCTCCCAATGAATGGCGCGGAAATCTTGCGCTCACGTATCACGTTGGCCCCAGCGCCCTCAAAGTTCACCTGAAAATGAAATCAAACTGGGATCTCAAGCCCATTTACGACGTCATCGCCCGCATTCCCGGCAGCACCAATCCCGACCAGTGGATCATCCGCGGCAATCATCACGATGCCTGGGTCAACGGCGCCGAAGACCCCATTTCCGGCCTGGTCGCGGAACTCGAGGAAGCCCGCGCCTTCGGCGAGCTTCTGAAAACCGGCTGGAAGCCCAAACGCACCATCATCTATTGCGCATGGGACGGTGAAGAACCCATGCT
>DATLVJ010000688.1:0-2979 GCA_035577585.1 Candidatus Limnocylindrales bacterium | reverse complement strand
GTTCATCACTTTGAATTGCGCGGCTGTTCCGGCGGAACTGATCGAGTCGGAACCTTTTTCGTGGCCAAAAAGTTCCGACTCGATCAGTTCCGCCGGAACAGCCGCGCAATTCAAAGTGATGAACGCATTTTCCCGCCGCGGCGATTTCTCATGAATTGCCCGCGCCACCAGTTCTTTTCCCGTTCCGGTTTCGCCAAGAATGCACACCCGCGTTTCGCTTGCCGCCACGCGCTCGATCTGGGCCATCATTTTCTTCATCGCCGCGCCGGAGCCGACCAATTCGTGCTTGCCGAGGCGATGGCGCAACTCCCGGTTTTCATCTTCCAATCGCGAAAGTTTCAGGGCATTTTCAACCGTGAGCAGCAGTTTGTCCGTGCTCAGGGGCTTTTCCAGAAAATCCAGTGCGCCGAGCCGAGTGGCCTTCACCGCCATTTCGATATTGGCCTGCCCCGAAATCAGCACGATGGGCGTCTGCACACCGGCTTTCTTTAAGTCTTCCAGCAGTTCCATGCCACTTCTTCCCGGCATCACCACGTCCGAAAGAATCAGGTCGAACCGCTCGGCACGCACCAATTCGACTGCACGCGAGGCGCTGTCGCATACCGTTGCTTCGTGGCCCGCCAGCCGGAATGCGCGCGCCAAAGAAGCCAGGGTATTGGGGTCGTCGTCAATCAGCAGCAGGTGAGCTTTGCGTGGCACAACAAACCTTTCCCTTAGTTTCTTGGTTAATGGAGCAAATGTAACTGCGCCCGCTTCGGAAAGCGGCCGCTACAAAATCTGAAGAGCAGCCTCTCTAGTCGGAGGCTGCGGCGGCGCGCTCTGACTCTTTTTCCACTGTTCTTGCATCCGTTTTTGGCTTAAGCGCGGTGCCACTCTGGCGTTTCGGCAACTCGATGCGAAAAGTTGTGCCGTGTCCCTCTTCGCTCGAAACAGAGATTGTTCCGTGATGATCGCTGACGACCGATTGCACGATTGCCAGCCCAAGCCCAGTCCCCAGCTGCTTCGTGGTGTAGTACGGCGTGAACAGCCGCGAACACTCTTCCGGAGTCAAACCTTTCCCGGTGTCAGAAACCTCAATGCGCACCACATCTCCGGCGTCGCTGGAGCGCAGCGAAAGCGTGCCGCCGGCGGGCATGGCATCCATTGCGTTCAAAACGAGATTTTGAAAAGCCTTATGCAACAAATCCGTATCCGCGTCAATTTCCGGCAGCGAATCGCTCAAGAAATACTCCGTGCCGATGTGCGGCTTGCCAACGGCAGTGAACTGGGGTTCAAACAACCGAATCGCATCGCGCAAGGCTTCGTTCACATTCACTTTCGAAAATTCCGGCGACGGCATTTTTGAAAAATCGCTGAACCGGGTGACGATGCTGTTCAGGTTGGCGAATTCCGCCTTCAAGGTCGCCGTTGCTTCGGCAAACACTTCCTGAAACTGCTGCGGGCCAAGCTGCCGCGCGCGCTGCAGGTTTTCGACGGTAATCTGCAGCGGGAAGAGCGGATTGCGCAGTTCGTGAGCCAGCCGCCGCGCCAATTCGCGCCAGGCCGCGACGCGCTCCGTCTGGACCAGCTTTTCCTTCTGGGCGGCAAGTGTTCCGGTCATTTCATTGAACGCGGTTGCCAGCTGCCCAATTTCGTCACTGCCCTTCACGTCGATCTTCGTGTCCCACCGTCCGTTCGCCACCTCGCGCGCGCCGTTGGCAAGTTCCTCCACCGGCCGCGTGATACGCCGGGAGACCCACCAGCTGAGCAGTAAACCGATGAAGAGCGCGGCAAGCGAAACTACAGCCGCAATCTTCAGAATCTCCCGCTTCAGCAGCACCAATTCTTTGGCCGAACTTCCAAGTAACAACACCCCGAGCAGTTCGCCATTGCGGCCCTTCAGCGGCATGGCATGAAACGTCTCCGCGCTCGCTGGGTCGTGATTCCACGAAATAGTCTTCGTCACATCTTGGGGCTGCTTCTGAATCTGCTCGATCAGGGACTGAAACGTCTCCGCCTGCGGGACCCCGCCGTTGGCATCGGTCAACGCCGATCCAACAAACGTCGGCTCGAGATTTTTATACAGCAGCGCTCGCATTCCTTCCGGAAGCTCCAGCGAAGCCAGAAAGTTCTGGTCCAGCCGCCGCCCGCCGATGATGTAGATCGTTTTGTTGCCGACGGTCTGCGTGCGCACCGCGGACAGCGAAAGCGCCGCCGCCTCCGGCAGCTCTTCGCGCTTCAGGAAAGCGCCGGTCGAGTCCCAATTCTTGGTAGTAGCAACCAAGTCCGTCTTGTAGCCGACACGCGCGGGATATTGCGCCGAGGATACGAGCGTGCCGTCGGAGTTCACGAACTCCACAAAATCCAGGCCATGGCTCTGCGCCGCGCCATTGGCGTCGTGCAGGTACAAAGAAGCATCGGCATTGGGCCGCGCCAGATCCAGCACCATGCGCACGGTCACATCGGCGTTGGTGATGTTTTCCACCTGTTGCACAATGGTTTCCCCGCGCTGGGCAAACTCCTTTTCAAACTGCACTTCCAGCGCATGAGTCCGCTGCGAATCCATCTGCTCGAATGCGCGCTGGGTGTAGAAAGTGACGCCGTAGGCCACCAGAGAGACGGAGGCGAGCACGGTCACCAGAAAGATCAAGAATACTTTGCTGCGGAAAGTCATGGTCTTGCTCCCGGACTGCGAGCGCTCGAACTATTTTTCGGCGAGCCCGCCGGCGATTTCATTGTCGTCGAATCCTCGGAATCCAGCCATACATCGGCCAGACGCCAATCGCCCCACGGCGATGCACTCCAATTGTGCACGTTTGCGCGCACGCCCACACACTCCGGCAACAGCACTAGCGGCAGGACGCGCCGTTCATCGAGCAACCGGCGTTCCTGCGCGAAAAACTGTTCCGGATCCGTCGTATTTGCCGGCAAATCCCCGCCCTCCAGCAATTGCTTCACAAGAGTCCCCAATTCTGCGTGCGGCGAAAGCGAATCGTAATG
>DATLVJ010000687.1:0-5116 GCA_035577585.1 Candidatus Limnocylindrales bacterium | reverse complement strand
AGAGGCGGAAGACTGGTCATACTGTGACACCGTAAACATCGTTCAAATATTTTGCGCAAACTGCGAGAAATTTGTGAGCAAGGGCAGCACAGTCTTGCGGCTGCAGCGTATGCTCATTTGGGGTTTCAGTCCAATTATCGTAGTCCGCCCGAAGTCGATGCTCATACATCACTTGAAGGTCTCTTCCCCAAGCCTCTACATCAGGAAAGGAATCTGGCAAGTCGGAGACCTTTCGATGGTCGTCGCCTCTCAGGCTGACGGAGCCCTGGGACAGATAACGAACCGCTTTGGAAGCATTGTATGCAGCATAATAAGCTCGAGAATATGCGGTTCTAGGGGCATTAAGGGGATTTGCGCCAGCCAATTCATTGGCGTGCTCACGGGCCAGCCCGAACCAGCTTTTCACGACTTCGACGACTGAACTTTCTAAGACGGGTAGGTCAGTCGTCAGCTTCAGCCGGGTCAATTTCACCTTGAACTCTGCGTGATTCTTGATTTCGCCAAGAAGTAGTCTTTGATCAGTGAAGGGTTGCACAGCGGGATAATATCAAAATTAAGTATCATTCGAAATACAGTCTTCCCGGGAGCCACATGGCGGGCGGCGCATCCTAAAACCTCTTGGTGGCCTACGCTTTCGGCTTTTGAAAAGCGTGGGCTACTCCTTTTGGGTGTCGCCAACGCGTTTGCCAGCGCCTCAGGTTGCGCTTGCCGTGGAAGCAAGCGACTACGACACTCCGATGTTCCTGCGCCTCGAAGAATAGGCATACGGGAAGCAGCGCGCTCCCGCACGGCGCGTGTTCCGATGGACGGGCGGGAATTGCAACGGGCGGGTGGCCATTGGCATGCTGCTGCCCACGCTCTTTGCATTACTTCCGAGTTGGTGGTAATTCGAAAAGAATCCGGCCTGGAGCGTGGTTTTGAGCGCTATTCACGCTAAATATCTTCACGTGAGATGATGCTGTTGTGAACAGAAGGCTCCTAGCAATTTTGCTGGTGCTCGTAGCTATTGCCGGATGCAACCGTGTGGCGCCAACCAGTATTGAGGGACGGATTGGGCGGGCCATAACTGACCGATGCCGACCGGGAGCCAGGTGCGTCATCCAACTGCGCGAGGTCACGCCGTTTGAGTGGGACAGGATGTTCTATTTCGATTACGTCGTGTCGCCTGCTGCGCGGCGTAGTGCGGTCGGTTTGGCGTTCGATAGCGCAGAGCTTCGGCGGCAGCTGGTTTTCGTTCGCAATGGACAGGTGGTTCGCAACGATTTGCTGCCTACCAATGTTGAGAAACCCGTGGAGAATGAGGTTGATTTCGAGGGCGGCAAGGAAGCAAATTGGCTGAGTTGCGATCGAGCGGCCCAGTTCGAGGTTACGCGGGATTCTTTCGGGACTGGTGTGGTGTTCTTCCAACTGAAGGCCGTTGCCCCGGATAGCTGTCGATAGATCGCGGTAGGCGGTTACGATTCCGCAATCGGAGGGAAAATGCGCCCGCCACGGTCGGCGGCCGCTACAAAGGCGCGGGAAGAACTTGAAGAGGGGTGGCGTAAAGCCGGCACCACGGAGAAGAGCGTGAAATCGGAGTGGAGGTTCGTTCCTGGCATGGCGATTTGATTGTGCCGCGGTCCCTCCACTACGCAGCCCGACGCGCGCAACTGCGGCGCGGAGGAAAAAGCCGGGCTGTCCCGGTAAAAGGCACACGGGACGCAAGAGGCGCGCTCCGGTCGGGATGACAAGAAGGGATTGGCGCGGGAGAGGGATTTTCCTAGCTCTTTTTTGTCGCAGCTGAAGCTCCGACTCCCAACGAACAGGCCCATGACCTCTATTGTTCTTGCGCGATATTTGAGTGGTCGCCGTCTTCCGAATGGACACCATACAGACTCACCTTCGGAATGTGTCCCCAAGCCTCTTTGTAATACCGAAGCTCGACGCTTTCAAGGAGGCGATCTTCACCGGAGAGGTCCATTACATAGTATTTTCCCTCGGGCGAAATCCGGCCACTCACCACGAATTCCTTGGAAGTGCCATTACTAAAGTGAACGATAAAGCGATCAAAGAAGATCGCGTCACCACTGACCCGCAACTGAATCGTATGAAAAAGCCCGCTACGACGAGTGACCATGATCCTGCCATGATCCTGCCCCCCGTCCACCTGGGTATAGCCCAAGAAGTCCCAAAACTGGCCCCGGGCGAATGCGGAGGTGGCGAGGGCTAAGAGCAAGAGCGCGGCGAGAGTAGGGCGAGAGAGTTTCGGAAGCATACATAGTCCTAGAACTACTAGGACTATGTATAGCAGCCTTTCCTTCCTCCCTGACAGCCAATCAGCGGGGACCCACCCAATTGATTAACTACAGCCGGGGTGTGTAGTCCTAGGCCTGTCAGAATTACCAATTGCGTCGCCGCCACCGGAAGACCAATCTGCCCGCAGTCAGCCCAATTGCCCGATAGTGAGTGGGCGGGTGTGCGGGCAGGAGATAATTTTATGAAGCTTCAAGGACTGAAGGTTTTTTGCCTGGTGGTTGGCACAACGATTTTGCTCAGCTCGGTTACGTTTGCGCAAGACGCGAAGCAAGGAAAGCTGAAGATGTCGGTGATCCCGAAGCAGGCGTACACATTTGTGGACGGGAAGGCAATTGGTCCGGGCAACCGGACGATCAAGCTCGACGTCGGTTCACACCACGTGGTTGTGGCCAACTACGGGTACAAGTCCGTCGAGCAAGAGGTTTCGATGGATTCAGACAAGACGGTGCCTGTGAGTATAAAGTTGGAGCCCGCTGGCGAAGCGGTGCCCGGCCCGCGGGGTCGCATCCAGATAGAGACAGGAGGGCTTCATGGGGCAACAGCCGCCGCCGTTCTTCTGAATGGCAAGAAGCCTTTGTACTTCGTGGGCCACGTGGATGAGTTCAACAACGACATTTTATTTTGGCGGCAGGAATTGATCGTGCCACCAGGAACTCACCAAGTGACGGTCACTCGATACGGCACGGAACTATGGTCGGGGCCGGTCACGGTCGCGGCGGACCAGCGCGTGATTGTTAACATCAAGAATGGGAAGGAAAAGACCAAGCCCTGGGCGCGTGGATCGGAGTGCAAGACAGCAGATTGCGTCCCCGGCAAGCTGGCTGTATTGGCGCAACGCTTTAAGGCGGGTGTTGCAAGCGCCACCGTTGTCGTGGCGCCTGTGAGCGGGTCGGTCTCAGCCACGCCGTCGAAAATCGATTGCAATCAAAATACGCTGCTAGCCTGGGCTTCCAAAGATACAGTCGAAGCGGACATGAGCGGCATGAGCCCTGTTCCAACGTCGGGGGAGAAAACCATTTCGCCTCGGCAAACCACCGAGTATAAGCTGACAGCTTCGGGACCAGGCGGCGTGATAACGCCGAGCACGACGGTGGAGGTCAACTCCACCGTGCAATCATCGCTGAGCGCTTCACCGACGGAGGTCAGGTACCGGCGTATCGGTGACAAGATCATCGAACAAGGAAGCACGACACTCAATTGGACGTCGTCCAACTCCGACGCCATCTCGCTGAATCCGGGTGGCTCTGTCGATTCGAGCGGCACGAAGTCCGTCACCCTCAGCCCAACGCAGAGCGGCACTGGTCCCGTGGACGAAGAGTTCAAATACACTCTGAACGCGACCAATGCATGTGGTGGTTCGGAAATCAAGACGGTGGCAGTACGCCTGAAGGGCTCCGTTGAACCCATTCCCGGTGTGCCGCTCAACAGTGTTTTCTTCCCGACGGCCTATCCTACCGAGGATGACCCGGCGCTGGGACTGGTTCGCAGTCAGCAGGAAGTATTGACAAACCTTGCCACCGGATTCAAACAGTATCTCGAATTCGACCCTGACGCGAAGTTGTCGCTCGGGGGAAACACGGATGAACGCGGCGCGAATGAGTACAACGATTCCTTGTCTGAACGCAGGGTTCAACGCGTGAAGGATTTCCTGGTTTCGCAGGGAATCGCGGCAGAAAAGATCGATACCTCAGCGTACGGCAAGCAGAAATTGCTGGACAAGGCCACAGTTAGCAACCTGCAAATGCAAAATCCAAACCAGCCGCCTGAAAAGTGGGTGCGCGATTCCCGTGCGACCTGGCTGGCTTACAATCGCCGGGTTGACATCGTTCTGATGCCCAGCAACAGCGAATCTGTGAGGTTGTATCCCAATGGAGCGCCGGATTCCCAACTTCTTTGGCAAGTTCCCAAGCCGGCCAAAGCCGCAGTTGAAGGGTACAACTGAGCGCTTCCGGGAAGGACCGACCTGAAGGTCGGCCACTACAGGGAGACAAACCGGCCCGCCTCGGAAGGCGGCCGCTACAAAGGCGAGCAAGAGTTTTTGGTATGTCGCAAATGTCGGAGATGAATATCCGATCCCCTGAAGAGCGCTGGCATAAGAGGCCAGCGCTACATGGGGAATGCGGGGAGTTGAAGGCGGCATCATTCGGAGATTGAGGAGGATAGGGATGAGGCTGAGGAAGAATGTGGAAAACTAATTTTGGTATGTAATGGGGTGTTGACATATTCGGAGCGTATGCTAATCTTAGTGAGTTCGTTGGAAGCCACTCTGCTGGACAGGGGGGTAGAACAAACGCTCTTTGACAACCTGATAGATGTGCCAGAATCTGTTCGACTCATTCATCGCCTTCGAGCGTGAATGAGACTTTGAGTGATTTGAGCGACTAACAATTTTGCTTGGCAGGCTGGCTCCGGATAAAACCGGGGCTATTTTTTTTGCGCCAAGCGACAGGCTTCAAACGAGAGTTTGATCCTGGCTCAGAACGAACGCTGGCGGCGTGCTTAACACATGCAAGTCGCGTGCGCAGTTTCCGTAGCAATACGGAGATGGGCGCACGGCGCACGGGTGCGTAACACGTGGGCAATCTGCCCTTTGATGGGGAATAACCCGCCGAAAGGCGGGCTAATTCCGCATAAGATTCTTTGGACTTCGGTCTGGAGATTGAAAGCAGCAATGCGTCGAAGGAGGAGCCCGCGCCCGATTAGCTAGTTGGTGAGGTAACGGCTCACCAAGGCTATGATCGGTAGCTGGTCTGAGAGGATGATCAGCCACACTGGAACTGAGACACGGTCCAGACTCCTACGGGAGGCAGCAGTGGGGAAT
>DATLVJ010000686.1:0-12421 GCA_035577585.1 Candidatus Limnocylindrales bacterium | reverse complement strand
TTGTGGCTTTCGGGCAACTGGGTCCGATGAAGGACTCGCTCGACCCGCGCTCGTTCACAATCGCCACATTTGCCCTTTGCGGGTTCGCCAATTTCAGTTCGATCGGCATTCAGATCGGTGGCATCGGCGCACTTGCGCCCGAGCAGCGCGGCCAACTCGCCAGGTTCGGCATCCGCGCCATGCTTGCCGGCACCATGGCCAATCTGATGTCTGCTTGCATCGTCGGAATCCTCACATGAGCAGGGTCGGGAAAAGTATTTCCGCGGCGGGCTTATCGTTCACGCAGGCCGAAGCCGCCGCCCGCTTTATCCAGAAAAAAACGAAACTCCGCCCAAAAATTGCACTGGTTCTCGGCTCCGGCCTGGGCGCCTTTGCCGACGAATTCTCCGCTGCCACGCGAATCCCTTACGCAAAGATTCCGCACTTCCCGCGTTCCACGGCCATCGGCCACGCTGGGCAACTGGCGATCGGCAAGGTGGATGGTATCGAAGTTGCCGGCATGCAAGGTCGAGTGCATCTCTACGAAGGCTACACCGCGCAAGAAGTAGCGTTCCCCATCCGGGTGTTCTCGCGCCTCGGCGTGAAGGCGATAATCCTCACGAACGCCGCGGGCGGCATCAGAAAAGAGTTCACCCAGGGACGGCTCGTCGTCATCAGCGACCACATCAATCTGCAGGGCGCCAACCCGCTCTCCGGACCGAACACCGATAAGTTCGGCCCACGTTTTCCGGACATGACCAACGCGTACGACAAAACTTTCCGCGAACTCACGCTCGCGGCCGGGCGACACCTGGGGATCGATCTGGGCGAAGGCGTCTATGCTGCCTTGGCCGGCCCCAGTTACGAAACGCCTGCGGAAATCCGCTATCTCCACTCTATTGGAGCCGATCTCGTGGGCATGTCCACCGTTCCCGAAGTCATCGCCGCACGCCACTCCGGCATTCGCGCCCTGGGCATCTCCTGCGTCACCAATGCCGCCGCCGGCGTTCTCGACCAACCGCTCGATCACAACGAAGTCCTGGAAACCGCCGAGCGCGTCAAATCCCAGTTCATCGGCCTACTCCGCGCCGTTATCCCGCAAATTGCCGCTTCGCTTTAGTGCGCAATTCGTTCGCCGCGCAGTTTGCGTTCCGACGGCCCTCAACGTATATGCTATGGAAGTTGTCCCAGTTGAGATCCTTCGGCTATCTCCGGTTTGTGGAGTCCGGTTCTTACAGTCATAAAGTGCACTACGCCGGAGTCCAAAAACCGGACCTCGTCGGATAGCCTCAGGATGACAAGTTCCAGCTTGAGTTGCTCGATTTTCGATTCTTACCTTGAGATGGAAAGAGCTTTTTGCAGGAGAGCTAAATGCCCGAACACGACGCCCTTATCGCCGCCGCAACCAAAGTACGCGAAAACGCCCACGCAAAATTTTCACATTTCAAAGTCGGCGCCGCGCTGCACTCTCCGTCCGGCAAAATCTTCACTGGCTGCAACGTTGAGAATGCCACTTACGGCCTGACCCTCTGCGCCGAGCGCGTGGCGATCTTCAAAGCCATCAGCGAGGGCGAGCTGCGGTTCGACTCGATCGCCGTAGTGACCGACAGCGAGACGCTCACCCCTCCCTGCGGCGCCTGCCGCCAGATCATCTGGGAGTTTTGCGGAGACATTCCTGTGGTGCTCTCCAATCTTAAGGGCAAAGTTGAAGTTCTGCGGATGAGCCAGCTCTTTCCGAAACCCTTCGACTCCTCTAATCTGTAACTACATTCACTTAAGGACCTGCCATGAAACTGAGGCGCGTTTTTTGTAACCAAATCTTGCTTCTGGCCGGGACTCTGCTCCTCTCTTCGGCGACCCTAGCGCAAATCGCGCCCAAAGAGGCCATCTCCGTGGATCTCCTCGTAAAGGGCGGCACCATCGTGACGATGGACGCGAACCGCCGGGTGCTTGAAAACGGATTCCTGGCCATCCGCGGCGATGAAATTATTGCCATCGGCCAAGACTCAGCAGCCACATTCCCCAAGGGCATAGCGGCTAAACAGACGATTGACGCCACCGGCAAGCTCATCATCCCCGGCCTGATCAACGGGCATACCCACATTCCGATGGTCCTGATGCGCGGGCTGAAGGACGACGTGACCCTCGACGACTGGCTCCGCAAATTTATTTTCCCGGCCGAAGCCCGCAACGTCACCGAAGACTATGTCCGGTGGGGATCCCGCCTTGCGCTCGCCGAAATGATCCGCAGCGGCACCACCACCTTTGCGGACATGTATTATTTCGAAGACGCAGAAGCCGAAGAAACCAAATCCGCGGGGTTGCGCGGCGTTCTCGGCGAGACCTGGATTGATTTCCCTGTCCCCGACAACAAGAATGTGGCCGAGATGGCCGCGTACACGGAGAAATTTTTGAAAAAGTGGCAGGGCGACCCGCTGATCCACGCCGGCGTCGCTCCCCACTCCATCTACACCTGCTCCGAGAAAACTTTGCGCGAAGCCGCCGCGATGGCCCGCAAATATCACGCGCCGCTGCTCATCCATGTCTCCGAAATGCGCAAGGAGTTTACCGACAGCATCGAGAAAAACGGCGCCACACCTGTGCAATATCTTGAGCGGATCGAATTTCTCGGCCCGGACGTACTGGCCGCGCATTGCATCTGGACCGATTACACCGACATGAAAATACTTGCCGAACGCCAGGTCGGATGCGTCCACAATCCCTCCAGCAACATGATGCTGGCCAGTGGAGTCGCCCCCGTTGTGGACCAACGTGCCGCGGGAATGCGCGTAGGGCTTGGGACCGACGGCCCCGCCGGCAGCAACAACGACCTGAACATGATGGAAGAGATGGACCTGGCGGCGAAGCTGCAGAAAACCTATCGCGTCGACCCTCGCGCGCTGGGAGCAAGAGGCGCCTTGGAAATGGCGACGATCGAAGGTGCCCGCGCACTGCACATGGAAAAACAGATCGGGTCGCTCGAGGCCGGCAAGAAAGCCGATTTCGTCATCCTTGCGCTCGACGTTCCCAACGCCGTGCCCATGTACGACGTCTACTCGCAAGTCGTCTACGCCCTTAAAGCCAGTGAGATTCAGACGGTCATTGTCGGCGGCAAAACTCTTCTGAGGGACGGCAAGCTCCTGACCGTGGATGAACCCGCCGCCATCGCGAGAGCCAGGGAGTACGGGAAAAAAGTGGCCGACTCTCTGAAATAAGGGGACGTGCCGCGCGAGGGACTCTTCAAATTTCAAAACGGAACACCCAGTTCCGTTTCGTCGCTTAAGGGGTGGTTTTCGCGAGGCCATTTGCCGCTAAGATTCGCCCTATCAAAATCTTGCACAGGATTTCCCAAACATCCGCTTGACACCTTCGCAATTGGGAAGTAATTTCGTTTCACTATTTTTCCCCGTACTCAAAGCGTCGTTCGCGCCGCCGGGGACTTCAAAGAGGAGTCGCTGCGGTCATTCAGCTTTTTGCGGCGATTCCAGGGTGCTTCAGTCCCGGTGAGGAAGTTAAGAGTCGAGAACTTAACTTACGCCGCTCTTTTAGCAATGAGTCCAGGGTTCCTAAAAAAGGGGTAAGAATAATGAGCAAGAGAATTCTCTTTGTCCTGATGATTTGCATCGCAGCTGTGTGTTTCTCCCCGCTCGCGTACGGCCAGGCGATTGGAAGTTTTTCAGGGACGGTAACGGATAAGTCTGGCTCCTCCATTGCCGGCGCCTCTGTGACCGTAACGTCTCAGGGCACTGGCGCGGTCCGCGAGACCAAGACGGATGAGACCGGGCACTACATATTGAGTTTGCTTCCGGTCGGTATTTACACCATTCGCATTGAGTTTCAGGGCTTTCAGTCCGCGGAATCCAAGGACCTCCGGCTTCAGGTCGACGAATCGCGCGAACTGAATTTTGCCCTCAATCCGGCTTCGGTTTCCTCCACCGTCGAGGTTGTCGCTAACGCTGTAGCCTTGGAGACGACTAATCCAGCGCTCGGGCAGGTCATCACTTCCCAGGAAGTGGCGCAACTTCCCCTGAACGGCCGCGATTTCGTGCAGTTGGCTACCCTTACTCCCGGAACCACCGCGGAAACAACCTCCGGCAGCTTTTTCACTAACTCGCCTACTAGTGAGGTCGCCGCCCGCGGACCGTTCTCCCTTTCCGTCGGTGGGTCGCGCCCCAATGCCACGGATTGGATTATCGACGGCACGGACAACAACGAATTGACCGCCGGAGGTATCGGCACTTTGTCTTCAATCGATGATATTCAGGAATTCAAAGTCCTCACCTACACCTATTCCGCCGAATTCGGAACGCGTGCAGGACCGACTGTGTTGCTGACCACGAAGTCCGGCAGCAACGCCTTTCACGGCTCACTTTTCGAATTTTTGCGCAACACGTCTTTGGATGCCAAGAGCTTTTTCGCCTTCGGGGGCCAGAGGGAAAAATTCAACCTGAATCAGTTTGGCGGCTCTATCGGCGGCCCGATCCGCAAGAACAAGACATTCTTCTTTTTGGATGGGGAACAGAAATTCCAGCGCCGCGGCATTCCAAATACAGGTGTGGTTCCTAGCGACGCCATGCGCAATGGGGACTTTTCCGCGGTCGGAACGATTACGAATCCCAATACGGGAGGCACGCCGTTCCTGTGCGATGCTGCTAACAATCCTGTTCCTGCGAACCCAGACGGCAGCCAGACGCCAGTTGCGGGGGGCTCTACCTGCAACAAAATCCCCGGTAATCTCATCGACCCCATTGGGCAAGCCTTGATGAAGTTGTACCCGGAGCCCAATGTCACCGGCCAGGGTTTCAACTTTGCGTTTTCACCGGTTCGCAAGCTGGATGAAACCAAGATCGACATCCGGGTGGACCATAACATCTCCAGCGCGGATACGTTGTTCGCCCGCTTCAGTTACGATCAGGCGGTTTCCTACGCGCCGGGCGGCTCGGATCCACAAGCTCCTTTTGCTGAAGCGAACGCATTTGGCAGCAACCAGGGCTTCCAGAACCACGCCCGCAATATCTCTATAGGCGAGACACACGTCTTTACCCCGACGACAGTGAACCAGTTCACTTTTGGCTACAATCGCATCTTCAACTACATCACTTCGCAGGGAACGGGAAGTTGCGCCGCCTCAACGATTGCAGATATTGGTATCACCGGCGCAAACCTGGGCTGCGACACCAGCAACAAGTGCACCCCAGGGGCGTATAGCTGCGGCCTGACGAGCTTATTGATGACGGGTTTTTACTCCGTTGGCGACCGTGGTTATTCGCCATTTCAGGGCGGCACCAACATCTTCAGTTGGAATGACACTCTCGACGTGATCCGCGGTAAGCACGATTTCAAACTCGGCGTGAACATCCGGGATAACCAGATGAATGTCGGGACCGAGGCATTCCAGGATGGATTCTGGGTTCCTCTCAGCTTTGCATACTCTGGCAATATAGTGGCCGATACGCTGATGGGTTTGACGAGTGTGGCTCTGCACGATCAAACCTTCAACGGCCCGGTGACTGGCCGCCGTTGGAAGATTTACCGGCCGTTCATTCAGGACGATTGGAGAGTCACTAAAAACCTGACGCTGAACCTCGGAATTGCGTGGGACCTGACCACACCCATCACCGAAGCGCATGACCGCATGGCAAACTACATTCCGTCCACGAATCAACTGCTCGTTGCCGGTCAGAACGGCGTTTCGAAGTCGGCCGGTGTAGACAGGAGTTGGACGGCATTTGAACCTCGGATCGGCTTCGCTTATAAGCTACTCGGCAGCGACAAGACGGTCATTCGTGGAGGCATTGGCATCTTCCACGACTCCTCCTGGAGTATGGGTGCCCAAGGCCTGTGGCAGAATCCGCCCTACTTCGCAGAGTCCAACCGCTTCGGGTTTGGTTGCCCGTTCATAACCTCGGCATGCGCCGGGGGAGACCCAAGTAAGGTGACGGGTGTCAGTATAGACAGCTTTCCCATTTTCTCTGGACCGCCAACCCTCGACACCTTTGCAGGGACACTGTTTTTCCAGCCGAGGGATTTCAGGCTTGGGAAGGTACAACAGTTCAACGTAAACGCGGAACACCAACTGCCCGGGAATGTGGTTCTGACGGTAGGATACGCGGGCGCCCGGGGCAGCCATATCCTGGTGGCCGGAAATAACCTGAATACCTTCGGCCCAAGCAATTGCGCCGTCGGTGTAATCGGGTGCAATGCTGATGGCACACCGTTCGCGCCTTCGTTTACGCCTCCTAACGGCAACGCTGTTTTGGTCTTTGGGGACTATGGCAAAACAAGCTACGATTCCCTACAAATCAAAGCCGAAACCAAGTCCTCAAGGTATGGTCTCTATGCCCTGATCGGTTACACCTATTCCAAAACCTATGATAATGGCCTGTCCGACGGCTTGGGTTCGCTACTGAGCGCGCCCTACTTCCCACTTCCCAACTGGGGGAGGTACGACTGGGCGCTTTCGCAGATCAATCTGAATAACAGCTTCACCGCCAGCGTAGTCTATGATTTGCCCCTTGGCCGCGGGAAGCGTTATGGGAGCAATTGGAATAATGCTACCAACTCGCTGCTAGGCGGCTGGCAGGTGACCCTAATCGAAAAAATCACATCGGGGTTCCCGGTGCCTCTCGTCGACAGCTTTAACGAGTCGGGAGTATTCTTCAACAGCGGTGGCAACGGCAATAACTTCAACCGACCGGACCAAGTGAAGGGTTGCGATGTACAAGTGTCCAATCACGGGCCCCAGAAGCAATACATCAACCCAGCTTGCTTTGTTCACGCGGCAGGACATCTGGGGGATGCCTCGCGCGTGCCGGTGTATGGTCCGGGCTTCGTGAACACGGACTTTTCCGTCATCAAGCAATTTGCTCTTCCCTGGGAAAACATGGGCTTGAATTTCCGAGCGGAGTTTTTCAACCTGTTCAACCACGCCCAGTTCGCCTCACCCGTCAATGACATCAGCGCGCCTGGGGGAGGATTCGGCCAGGTTCAAAATACGGTGAACAACCCGCGGCTCGTTCAGTTCGCGTTGAAGCTCACTTTCTAGGACTCTCAACTTGACGAACACAACGCGGTTTACTTCTGTACGACCCACGGCGCAAGCCGTGGGTCGTTTTCTTTTCGGCGCGGCATTTCTCGCGTTCGTTTTCGTCTGCGGAGCTTCGGCGCAGACGCGGCGGAAGATCATCATCAATCAGGATTGTTCCGGTCCTGGCGGCAGCAATATGCAGACGCTGGCCACCCTGATCCAGTCGCCTCAGGTGGAAGTGCTCGGCGTCACCGTTGTCACCGGCAATCAGTGGCGTGATGAAGAGGTCGTTCACGCCCTGCGCCTTCTGGAGGTCATGGGCCGCACCGACATCCCCGTCGTTCCCGGCGCGGTCTTCCCTCTGGTCCGCACGCGCGAAGAAGCGCAGCTCTGGCAGGAACGCTACGGTAAGGTGGGCTACGCAGGCGCGTGGGACACCCGCTGGTACCACGATCCCTTCGTAGTGCCGCCCCCCAAAGAAGGCGCGCCCACCCCCAAGCCATCCGCCGAAGACGCCGCGCATTTCCTGATTCATATGGTCCACAAGTATCCGCACGAGGTCACCATCTACGAAGGCGGCCCGATGACCAACCTAGCCCTCGCGCTGCGTATCGATCCGCAGTTCGCCGAACTCGCGCAGGAGCTTGTCTTCATGGGAGGCAGCCTGAATCCCGTCACCGACAGTCCGGAGTTCGTCAACACGCCGCGGCACGAATTTAATTTTTGGATGGATCCCGAGGCCGCCGACGTGGTTCTTCACGGCAACTGGAAGAAGATCACTTGCACGCCGGTGGACATTTCCATTCGAACGCGCCTGACGCAGGCGATGGTGGATGAAATCGCGAAGGCGGGCACTCCCCTCGCTCGCTATGTCTCGCAATATTTTATGCGGGGGCCTGGCGCCGATTTCATGTGGGACGAACTGGCCGCTGCGGCCTGGATCGATCCCTCCATTATCACCAAGCGCGATGTCCGCTACATGGCGGTGGACACAGACCACAGCGCCGCATACGGCAATACGCTAACGTGGCTCGAAGGCGACAAGCCCAAGCGCCAGCTCCAGCGGGTCGAAATCAATGTGGACCTCGATTCCGAAAAATTCTACAAAATGTTCGTCGACCTGATGCGCGCCCCGACCCCGCGCCCCTAAGGCTTTCCTGTAACCACAAATTCACCCAACTCGCGCCGCTCGCGCTCCATCTGCTCTTTCTTCTTCACTGAAACTTCACCGTAAAGCTGCGATTCATTGCGCGCCTTCTCCATCTCCCCCATGCGGCGGTAAACCTGCGCCAATCGCAGATGGGCCTCATCCGGCAGCGGCGTAAGCTCAATCGCTTTCTGGAGCGAGGCCACCGCTTTCGGCAATTCCCCTTTCTCCCCGTACAAAACGCCCAGTTTCAAATATGCATCGCCGAGCCGCGGATCCAGGGCAATCGCTTTCTGAAGCTCCGCCTCGCGCGCGGCAAAATCCCGCTCGCCTCGCCGCTGCTTTTCCAGCGCCACCGCCAGGTAATAGTGCGCCTTTGCATCCTCTGGCCGCAGCGCTGCGAATCGCCGGAATGCCTCCGCCCATTCCTGAGGCTCGCTCTTTGCCACTTCCTGCAGTTTTCCCAAAAACAGGTAAGGCCGCGGGTCCGCGGGCGCAATTTCGATTGCTTCCAGCAGCCAGCGCGCTGCCTGCTCGTTCAAATCCTGCGCGTAAGCCGTCGAACCCAAGCCCACCAGAATGCGCACCGATTTCGGATAGAGCCGGTGTCCCTTCGCAAACACTTCCGCGGCCGGAGCATACGCGTGGTGGAGAAGAAGCTCCGCGCCCCAGACAAATAAATTCTCCTCGCTCGGCTCCATCTCCGCTGCCCGTTGATACTCCCGCACCGCGTCGACTGGCTGACCCTCGCCCTCGCGAATCTCCCCCAGCAGGCCGTGCAGTTCCGCGCGCTCTTCCCGCGCAAGCAATGTCTGCACCATCTGATCCGCGCGCTTTCCATCCCCGCTTTTCTGGTAAGCCAGCGTCAGCGAATATGCCGCGTCGTAATCCATCGGCTTTAATTTGACGGCGCGTTCGAGGTAATCGATCGCTTGCTTCGCCCGTCCGGCCTGTAGTAAATCCTTTCCCGCTTTAAGATTCCCGGCAAAATTCCCAGCAGCAACGATCGGCAGTTCTCCGGGATTCTCTTTCGCCGTGCCGGCATTGCCGGAGGCCGCGGTTCCAGATCCAAGCGAAGCTGTCTCCCGGGCCAGTGCTTCTTTCGTTGGCAGCGTCACATTCGATCCATGCCCGCCCACATTGCTTGGATCGGTTACTCCCGCCACGGTAAATTGCGGCTCATCGGAATACTCCATCGCTTGTGCCGCGTTCCTAGCCGGCGCGGCAGATTTCTCCACCGCCATCTCCAAATTCAGTGTTCTCGTTTCGCCCTGCCTGGTCGCGAACGGCCCTTCCGCGCGATCCACGTAGCCCAACTTTCGAGCACGCACCATATACGTACTCGCCGTTACTCCACTGAATCGGAAATGCCCCGCCGCGTCCGTCTGCGTCGCCTCAGTCCTTCCCGCAACCTGATCGTCCAGCGACACCTTCACATCCGCCAAGGGCTGCCTCTCGGCGTCCCGCACGACACCCTCCACCACGCCACCGCCGCCCTGTGCCTGAAGCAGGGGCGCACCCACCTGTGCGATCATCCAGACACAGAGAATCGTCTGCGCGAACCAAACCAGTTTCATGTGAGATTTAAGCAAGAGTTGTCATTCTGAGGGCATCCGACGAGGATGCCCGAAGAACCTCAAATTCAAAAACTTCAGCGCATTTCAGTTCGCGGGTCCTGTACGAACTGTGATTTCGTTGTCCCGGCAACCTCCAGCATACTACTGCGAAAGCGCCTCCAGCTCCTTCTTCGCCTGCGCCTGCTCCGGATGCACCTTCAACAACTGCTGCAGCGTTGCCCGCGCCTTCGCCTTGTCACCCTCGATCGCATACACCCGCGCGAGATTCAGATACGCTTGTTCGAATTCCGGCGCTACACGAATGGACTCCGCAAAACTCTGCTTCGCCTCCGCGGCCCGCCTCGTCCGCAGATACAATATCCCCAGATTGTTCAACGCTTCCGGATAGGCCGGCCGCGCCGCCAGCGCCTTTTGCAGATATTCTTGTGCGCGGTCCGTATCATTCAACTGCGCAAACACCATGCCCAGCCCGTAATTCGCCTCCGCATCAGCGGGATTCAATGCCAGCGCACGCTCCAGAGTTTTCTTCGCCGCTTCCCAGTCCTTCTTCTGGCGGTAAGCATTCCCCAAGTTCTGCAGCGCGACCGCGTGGTCCGGACTCAATCCGAGCGCCTTCTGAAAAAATCCGATCGCCGCGTCCGTCTTTCCCTCGCGCGCTTCCAGAATTCCCAGGTTGTTCCACGCATTCGGCAGCGTCGCAGGATAATCAGCCGTGGCTTTCACCGCCCGTTCGAAACACTCGCGGGCCTCTTTGGATTTCTTCTGGTCCAGGTAAACGCTGCCAAGGCTGTAGAGCGGCTCCGCCCCATCCGGATCTTCCGTTTGCGCCAACCGAAAAAAATCCTCCGCCGGCTCGAGATACCCGCGTTCATAAAATACCGCGCCAAACGACAAATAATTTCGTCCAACCTCGTAAGTCGCGCTCACGCCCGCGAACGGTAACCCCAGTGCGATCCGCTCAGCGGCAGTCTTCGGAATCCGCCGAAAGTCCGCATCGACGTGATCCAATCGGAGAGCGCCCTGATAAATCTTCGCGATGTTTCCTAGCGCATCGATCAGGAACGCTGTAGGAAGTCCCATGTCGCGGTGCCGGTCGAACAAACGCCCGTAGAGCAGGTTGTAAACAGCCACCAGTTCCGGCGACGCGCTTACGACTGGAAATGTCCATTTGCCAGAAAGCTTCGCCGCCGCGACATCCACTACAACCAAATGCAGCGCTTCGCTCAACCACCTGCCATGCACTTTCTGGAAGGTCGCCAGTTGCGATTCCCAGTCAGGCAATTCCGCCGAACTGAAATACACAAGCGCCGGCTTCCCCCGGAGCGCCGAAAGCATTTCCTTTTTTTCACTCGATCTGCCAACGCGAAAATCCGGCGCCGCCACTGGCGCCAGCAACCAGGTCTCCACCTGCGCAGGCAGTCTCTCTGGATGGCCGGGCGAACTCAACCCGCTCGTCTCTTTACGGTTCGCCGGTGTAGCAAATGCCTCCTTCCGCACCGCCGGCAATCCCTCCTCAACCCAAATCCGGTGATTTACCGGCAAATTCTCAATTTTTTGCTCCAGCCCGCTCGGCCACCGAATCGTCGCCTGAACCCTTCCGTTCAGTTCTCCCAACCCAAAAAACAGTTCCTTGCTGTGCTGCGCGAGGAAGCCGGAACCCGCCTGCACAAACTTGGTTTGCCGCCCCACACTCGTCTCGATTGTCACTACGGCGCCGATCGCATCGCGATTACTCTTCTTCCCCCGCAATCGAAATGCGATCGCCGGGGCCAGCCGCGGCATCACATTTTTCAGCAGCCGAAGTTGCGGCCCGTTGCGGTTTTTCAATGCGACTTCCACGCGGCCGTCGCGGTCGAAATCCGCCAGGGCAAACGTCCGGCCATCCTCCTGGAAATCCATGCCTGCAACGCCCGACACATCGGAGAACGTTCCGTCGCCGTTGTTCAGATACAGCACGTTGCGTTCGTAGCCGCTCCACGCCGCATCGGCACGAATCAACTCGTTCACGGCGTTCCAACCCTGTTCATACGCGCCGCTGGGCTTCGCATTTTCCGGCGAATTGGCCACCACCTGCCGCCAGAAAAAACTGTTTAAGTCCTGCCGTTGCGATCCGGAAATCATCCCATTCGCGATATATAAATCCGGAAAACCATCATGATTGAAATCCCATGCATCGCTCGACCACGCCCACCGCCCCATCAGCGTCCCCGACCGCGTGGCCGAATCCTCAAAGCTCCCGTCGCCTCGATTCCGGTACAGGCCGTTGCCCATCGCGTGCCGCCGGTACATCGCCCGCACTTCTTCACTTGCGCCCGGCTGAAAATTTTCTTGCACCGCGAGCCGCAACCCCGCCGCCGTCCACATGTCCGCAACATACAAGTCCTGGCGCCCATCCTTATCAAAGTCGAGCCAACTAGCGCTCATCCCCGCGCCGACGTCTTCCACGCCCGCTTCCTTCGCCACATCAGCAAAAGTTCCATCGCCGTTGCTCTTATAAAGATTCTTGCGCCCGAAATCGTTCACGACGTACAAGTCCGGCCAGCCGTCGCCGTCAAAATCCGCCCACCCGCAACAAAAGCTGAACCGCGTATTGTTTTTGTCGAGTCCTGTCTCCCGCGTAACGTCGCGGAAGCTGCCGTCCCGTTGGTTCCGCATCAGGAAATTCGGGGGCCCGTTTTCCGCGGCGTAATA
>DATLVJ010000685.1:0-2825 GCA_035577585.1 Candidatus Limnocylindrales bacterium | reverse complement strand
TCATACTGTGCGCGGGGTCGGCTTCACACTGCGCGAAGAGGACGAATCGTAGATGCGGCTGCGCCCGAGACATCTGCGCACTCGTCTGACACTCTGGTACGTTTCAGTGCTCGCCGCGCTGCTGATCCTTGCCTGGGCAGGCACATGCGCTCTTCTGTTTTGGCAGTTGCGAAGCCAGCTCGATCATTTCGCTGTCCAAGAAATTGAAACGGTAGAGGGCCTGTTCTTCTTTACCCCCGACGGACAGCTTCGATTGCGGGAAGACTACCACAATCACCCCGAATCCAAGGACGTAATCGAGCGCTTTCTCGAAGTGCGGTCTCCTGACGGCCCGGTGCTCTTTCGGAACGACAGGCTCGGAAATCGAGCACTTGGGGGAATGTCTTTTGAGGAAGAGGGTGTCGGCGGTTACTCCGAGCGGTCCGCGCGTCTTTCCGATGGAACCCGTGTGCGCGTAGTGAGCAGGGTGCATACACTCGAGGGCCATCCTCTCCTCATACGCCTCGCTCACAGCGAAGAACCACTGTATTCTCGCCTGAAGGATTTGCTGTTGGCTTCACTTGTAGTTTTGCCCCTGGTCCTCATCATCGCATGGGTTGCTGGTTATGGGCTGGCGCGCCGTGCGTTGAGTCCCATCGAGCAAATGGCTCGGCGGGCACAGGAAATTACCCCTGACAAGTTGCACGCGCGCCTACCACACGACGCTAGAGACGACGAACTCGGGCAGTTGGCGCGAGTGTTCAACGATACCCTCGCCCGCCTTGAACAGGCGTTCGAACAGCTTCGCCGCTTCACTTCCGATGCATCACATGAGCTCCGGACACCATTAGCGATGATTCGGAGCGTCGGCGAAGTCGGGTTGCAGAAGGATGGTACGCGTGCGGAGTACCGCGACATCATCGGAAGCATGCTTGAGGAGGTGAACCGGCTCACCTCTTTGATCGATAACCTTCTCACAATCTCCCGTGCCGATTCTGGTCACATCCAGCTCCATCGAACTGTTGTTCCGGTGATGGCCTTAGCTCGTGAGGCCGCGGGGCTGTTCGAGATTCTGGTGGAAGAAAAATCGCAACGCCTCATGCTCGAGGGCGACGAGCACGCACAGGTCGAAGGCGACTGCATTTTTCTACGACAGGCGCTGGTCAACATAATCCATAACGCGGTGAAATATTCGCCTGTTGGGGAAACCATCTCCGTGCGCGTTCGAAATGGTGATGCCAGCCAAGTTGTCGTCGAGATCCAGGACAAGGGTCCGGGAATTCCATTGGAAGATCAAGCTAGAGTATTCGACCGATTCTATCGAGTGGACAAGGCGCGAGGGCGCGAATCGGGTGGTGCTGGCCTGGGACTGTCGATCGCGAAGTGGGCAGTGGAAGCGCACGGCGGCAGCATTGAACTTAATAGCGAAACCAACTTGGGATCTACATTCCGGATCGTTTTGCCATCGGCGGGCATACAGCCAAAGAACACCGCACACAGTGACCGTGAATCTCCCAGGCCAGAGCACGCATGAGAGCGATCAAACTACGATTGCCAATAGCTGCAGCTCTGAGTTTCTGCGTAGGAACATATGGCGGCGGCAACGAGTTGCTATTCGACGCGATTCGAAGTGGCCAGGTGCGAAAAGCCCAAGCCGCACTGGCACAAGGAATTGACGCGAACGCCACAACCACCCGGTGCGTGTCAACAAAAATGAGACACACAGCGTAAAAGTTTAAGGAGTTTTCTCCGTGTCTGGCGGCTGGTTGATCCAGACGGCAGTGGGGAGAGAAGGTGGTTTGGGAGGCCGGCGGACGAACCGCTCCGGGTGAGCCCGAAAAGCGGTGTCCAGAACGGCTTGGCGTTGGACGAGGAGGTCGGCGGCTTTTCCCAGATGAACCACGGCGGGGGTCATCAAGCCCAGGCCGGAGTGGTGGTGTTCGAAGTTGTACCAGCGGAAGAAAGATTGACAAAATCCACGGGCGTCTTCGATGGAGCCGAAGCGGTCCGGAAAGTCCGGGCGGTATTTCAGAGTGCGGAACTGACTTTCCGAATAGGGATTGTCGTCAGAAACATGTGGCCGGGAATGTGTTTTAGTGACGCCGAGGTCGGCCAGCAGCAAAGCCACGGGTTTGGATTTCATCGACGAGCCGCGATCGGCATGGACAGTCAACTGGCCGGGTGCGATGAGTTGTTTGCGGCAGGAATGATGGATCAAACGCTTGGCTAGTTCGGCGCTTTCCCGATAAGCGATCATCCACCCCACAACAAAACGGCTGAAAACATCTAGTCTCCTGTATCTAAAATTTCTTTACTAATCGAGAGAAAGCCTGGATACTGGAACTGTATGCCGCTTCCCCCCGCAGTCGGACTCGCCTTGGACAATGCAGACCGAAAGGAGTTGATGGCGATCAGACAACATCGAAGTGCGCCGCGTGGCCTGGTTCTGCGCATCAACATCATCCTCGGTGCGGCGGAAGGGCTGGCCAACCGAGTTCTGGCACGGAAACTGTCCACGTCGGTGCCCACGGTGCTGTTATGGCGGAAGCGATATGAAAGTGACGGCATAAGGGGAATTCTCGAAGATCGTCCACGACCTGGGCGCCCGAAACGAATCTCCGAGGAGCGGGAAGCCGCCATCGTGGAGGCCACGATGAAAACGACACCGAAAAACGCCACGCAATGGAGCGTGCGCACGATGGCTGCGGCGCAGAAGGTCAGTTCCGCGACGGTGCAACGGATCTGGAGGAGACATAAACTGCAGCCGCATCGAGTGGAGTCGTTCAAGTTCAGCAACGATCCGCACTTTGCCCCGAAGGTTCGGGACATTGTAGGGCTCTATATGA
>DATLVJ010000684.1:0-3132 GCA_035577585.1 Candidatus Limnocylindrales bacterium | reverse complement strand
TCACCAGCAGTTGAAAGAAATTGTAAGTGCCGATGCGGCCGCCGGATCGGAAAGGAGCGGCCGGACGCGGACGCTTGCGGCGCGCTCGGCCCTCGTCCTCGCAGAGCAGCTCTATGAAAATTTTGCCGTCGTGAAACTGCGGCAACCCTTCGAAACCAGCCTGCAGGACAAAAAGCAGCGTATGGATGCCACGATTGCCGCCATGGGCCAGCTTGCGAACTACGGAATTGACGAGGTGACGGCGGCAGCGACGTATTACATGGCCGAGACGTACTCCAATTTGAGTCGCTCGCTGCTCGAGTCGGAGCGGCCGGACGACTTGAAACCCGAGGATCTGGAAGAGTTCAAGAACAAGCTCGATGAGGCGGCGTTCCCGTTCGAGGAAAAAGCCATTAACGTGCACGAGAAAAACATGGAATTGTTGCGCGCCGGCACTTTCAACTCGTGGACCGAGAAGAGTCTCAGCAGGCTCACCGAGCTGATGCCCGGCCGCTACGCGAAACACGAAACGAGCAGCGGCTTCCTCGCCGCGATCGACAATCATGTGGAGGGCTCGCCTGCGTCGCAGGTCTCCAACTCCTCGAAATCAGCCAACGCGATCACCCAGGGCGCTGGCGTCACCGATGAAATGCGCGCCAACTACGAGTCCGCTGTGGGCATGCTAAAGGAGGAGCGGTACGAGCCGGGCATTGCCCTACTGCTCAAAATGACCGAGAAGATGCCTGCTTTGACGGCGGCGCACATCGATCTCGGCATCGCTTATGCGCGCACCGGCGACCTGGACCGCGCCGAAGCCAGCCTGAACAAGGCACTGCAATTGGATCCAAAACAGCCTGTCGCCTACAACGAACTCGGTATGGTGCAGCGGCGCAAGACGCAGTTTGCGAAGGCGCGCGCAAGTTATGAGGCAGCCCTGGCACAGTCCGCCGACTTTCAGTACGCCCACAGGAACCTTGCGATTCTGTGCGACTTGTATCTCGGGGATTACACCTGCGCGATGGAGCATTACGAGGCGTACGGCCGGATCGTTCCAGGTGACGCGGAGGTCGTCAAGTGGATTGCCGATCTTCGCAACCGCGCAAAGAAACGGGAGGAGCGATGAGGAAGGCTAGCGTTCATTGGATTTCCATTGGGGTCCTTGCCTTGGTGCCCACGGCTGTACTTGCTCAGCAAGCAGCGCAGCCAAAGAAGGAAGCTGCACGGGACAAGACCGAAAAGTCCCACGCAAAGACACAAGAGGTAAAGAAGGAGGAGGAAAAGAAACAGACTGAAGAGCCGCAGCCAAAGACGGAAGACGAGGCCAAGTTGACTTCCGTCCCCGGAGGAAAGGCGCTCGGCATGTCTATTTTGGGCAATCAGGAAGCGCCTAAAGCACTGGTCATCGTTCCCTGGAAGAGCTCGGAACTCGCCAATGGCCCTGGCGTTTCGACGTTGCTTGATGACTCGAGGCGGCCAGTAGACAAAGAAGTGTTCATGCGAATGCTCAGTTACTACGAAATTCGATCGGAAACACCACGCCCCGGCGGTGCGACGACGAATGGGAATGCGGCAGCGCCCGCCATTGAGGCGCAAAGGAGGAAGCAATGAGTTTAGCTGAACTGCTACGACACGTCGGTATATTCGGAGGCGCGGTGATCTTTTCCCTCGCCCTGCTCTCTGTTTTTTCGGTGGGGATGATCATAGAAAAGCACCGCCGCTTCTCTTCAGCCTCGGGCCAGTCGGATAAGTTCAAGCCCGAGTTCAAGAAGTTCCTTCACGGGGGAGATGTCCAGAATCTGATCGAAGCCGCGGGTCAGCAGCAGAATTCCCACGTGGCGCAAGTGGTCTCGGCCGGCATCGCCGAGTACGACGCCGTGGCCCAGAACGGAGGCGATCCGACGGCTTCGCTCGAACTCGTCACGAGCGCACTCCGGGACTCTATCTCTGAAACGCTGATTCAGCTGAAGCGGGGTCTTGGGTTCCTTGCCACGATCGGCTCCACTGCCCCCTTCGTTGGTCTTTTCGGCACCGTGGTCGGAATTATTAACGCCTTCCGGAGCATCGCGGCCACAGGGTCTGGCGGAATGTCTGTGGTTTCAGGCGGCATCGCTGAGGCCCTGGTCTCGACGGCCTTGGGTATCTTCGTCGCAATTCCGGCCGTCGTCGCCTTTAACCACTTCACAGGCAAGATGGAGACCTTCCATGTCGAAATGAATCGGGCTTCGTCCCAACTCGTGAACCGCTTGTTCAAAATTCCAGAGCTCAAGGGGCTTGACGTCGAAGAGGT
Source organism: Candidatus Limnocylindrales bacterium (assembly GCA_035577585.1). Classification (GTDB taxonomy): domain Bacteria; phylum Acidobacteriota; class Terriglobia; order Acidiferrales; family UBA7541; genus Acidiferrum. Next base: position 866 of record DATLVJ010000684.1, on the reverse strand, counting down.
GGAAGTCAAGGCGCCCTCGGTCAAGAAGGATGGCCCAGCCTATGCGACTCGGTGAGCCAGCTCGGATGCAAGCGGCCATCAACATCACGCCGCTCGTCGACGTGGTGCTGGTCCTGCTGATCATCTTCATGGTGATGGCGCCGCAGATGCGGAAGGGACCCGACGTCAACCTGCCGAACACGACGAAACCAAACTCGCAGGGCGACGAGAGAGGCCGAATCCTGGTCTCCATCGACGATTCTGGCGGGCTGTGGATCAACGACCAGGCCGTTGCCGCCGAGCATTTTGACGAAACGCTCCGCGCTGCGGTGGGCGCCGAAGCGAACCCCAAGATCGTGATCCGGGGCGATGCAAAGCTCAATTTCCGCGAGGTCCGCGAGGTCATGGTCGCGATCGAGCAGGCCGGCTTCCGCGGGGTGGGGCTGATCGCCAAGCGCACCGGCGCAGAAGGAAAGTGACATCATGCAGTTCAACAGCAACGATTCTGGCTCCAGTCTGCAGTCTGAAATCAACATCACTCCGCTCGTCGACGTGGTGCTCGTGCTGCTGATCATATTTATGGTCGTCGTACCGCTCCTGATGGAAGGTTACGACGTTGATATCCCCCGAGCCTCCGCCGATACATCGGCTCAGGTTGCCGAATCCCAGTTGATCCTGAGCATCGGCTCCGCGACGTGCCCCATCCTCGCGCCGCCAGCAGGGGAAGGGATACCCAAGAATTGTCAGGTGACCCTGGCGGATCAAAAGATCCCTGTGGCCGAATTGCCTTCGCGAGTGGCGGAGATTCTGGGCCGCCGGCCGCCGGAACAGCGCGCGCTGTTTCTGGCCGTCGACGATCACCTGAACTATGAGGCGGTTCTACGCAT
>DATLVJ010000683.1:0-12154 GCA_035577585.1 Candidatus Limnocylindrales bacterium | reverse complement strand
CAGTGGAAAGAAGTGCCGCAGATTTCGGATCAAGAGATCTATTCCTATCTGAAACAGAATGCGCAGCCTTCGAAGGAGCCGCGATTCCGGCAAGCGAAAGGTTCCGTCGAGGAAGGACTGGCGGCAGCCACACACAAACTGGACGCGAGCTACACGGTGGCGTACATCGCACACGCGCCGCTGGAGCCGCGGGCGGCGGTGGCGCAGTGGACCGACGGCAAGCTGACGGTGTGGATGGGAACGCAGCGGCCATTTGCGGTGCGCGACGACCTGGCGGACATTTTCCATGTGCCGGAAAAGAATGTGCGGGTGATCGTGCCGGACACGGGCTCCGCTTACGGCGGAAAGCACACGAGCGATGCGGGGCTGGAAGCGGCGCGGCTGGCGCGCGCGACTGGCGGGCGTCCGGTGAAGCTGGTGTGGACGCGCGAAGAGGAGTTCACGTGGGCTTATTTCCGGCCGGCGGGAGTGATTGAAGTAAAGAGCGGGACTGCGGCGGACGGGAAGCTGACCGCCTGGGAGTTTCACAATTATCATTCGGGCATGTCAGGAATTGACACGCCGTATGTGGTGGCGAACCAGTTGACGGAGTATCACCAGGTTTCGCTGGTTTTGCGGAGCGGCTCTTACCGGGGGCTGGCGGCGACGGCAAATCATTTTGCGCGAGAGACGCACATGGATTCGCTGGCGAATGCGGCGTCCATGGATCCGCTGGAATTCCGGTTGAAGAACCTTTCCGACCCGAGAATGCGGGCGGTGCTGGAAGCAGGCGCGAAGGCGTTTGGCTGGCCACGGAAAAAAACAGAGGAGGGGCAAGGATTCGGCGTAGCCGCGGGAAACGAAAAAGGTAGTTATGTGGCGACGTTCGCGGAGATTTTCGTGGACCGGAAGAAAAATAGCGTGTCCGTGAAAAAACTGGTGGAAGTTTTCGAATGCGGGGCGATTGTGAACCCAGACGGGCTGCGGAACCAGGTGGTCGGAGCGATGATTCAGGGGCTGGGCGGCGCCCTTTTCGAGTCCATTGAATTTGAGAAAGGGCGGATTTCGAACCCTCATTTTTCCAGTTATCGGGTGCCGCGCTTCAAGGATGTGCCGGCGATCGAAGCGATCCTGCTGGACCGCAAGGACATTCCCTCGGCGGGAGCCGGGGAGACGCCGATCATGGCGATTGCGCCTGCGATCGGCAATGCATTCCATGACGCGACCAAGGTGCGGCTGACGAAGCTGCCGCTGCACCCGGAACTGCATCTTCTGGGCTGACTTTCCAAAAACAAGAAAATAGGCTGCAGGCGAAGGCACCCGCAGGTGTTGGTTCGTTTCGCCGAGCAATTAAACGAGATCCTTTTGTGCGTCGAGGCTTGGGTCCGCGGCGCATTTCCTGCTCTTCACCGCGGGACGCACGCTCCCGGGGTGTTTCACGGGCTGAAACAAGATTTTGTTTTGCAACAATCGAACTTTTGACTACAATGCGCGGCGGGTCGAGGAAGCCTGCCGGCCGCCGCGACACGGGCGGTGGAAACGGAAGCACCGGCCGGGAGATGCCAGCAGGAGGACACGAACGTGCCTGTGATTGCCCTTTCGAAAAAAAGCCGGACCTGGATGAAACGAGAGCCGGCGATTGACTCCAGCAAATCGCTGCAGAAGGCATTGAGGATCCTTGTGCACATGGGACAGCACGGGCCGGACGCGGGCGTGACGCAGCTGGCCTCTGCGCTGGGACTGAATAAAGCCACGGTGTACCGGCTGCTGAGCGCCATGGAAAAGTTCGGGATGATCGAGCGGAACGACGAGACGGAGCGCTACCGGCTGGGGCTGACGCTGCATCAGTTGGGCATGAGGGCGCTGGAGTCCAGGACGCTGCGAGGAGAATCGCACGCCCTGCTGCTGGAAATGGCGCGAAGGTCGCAGGAATCGGTGAGCCTGGCGGTGCCGAGCGCAATCGGGGTGATATGCCTGGACCGCGTGGATCCTCCGAACAGCGTAATTACCGTGCGGACTCCCGTGGGCGCGCGATTTCCGGCGCATTGCACGGCATCGGGGAAAGCAGTGCTGGCGCACATGCCGGCGGACGCGATCGACGAAATTTTGCGCACTAACGGTCTGATGCGATACACGCCGTTTACGCGGACGAAGCTGACGGATGTGCGGCAGGAGTTGCAGCGAACGCGGCAGCGCGGGTACGCGGTGGACGGGCAGGAACTGGAACGAGGACTTAGCGGAGTGGCAGCACCGGTGTTCGGAAGCAACTGCCAGATACAGGCGGCGGTGGGAATCGCCGGTCCGACCATGAGGTTTCGCGGAAAAGAGCTGGCGGAAAAAGTTTTGCTGGCGCGGGAGATCGCGACGCGGCTATCGGTGAGCCTGGGAAGCCGGGAGTTCGGGGTGCCGTGGACGGCCGCGGAAGGCGGAAAAGAGTCGGTGATCGCGGCGCAGTTGCAGGGGAGAGGAGAGTAAGACGATGAAAGGCGGCTATCGGGCGGATCATATCGGAAGTTTTTTGCGGCCGGCGGAACTGCTGGCGGCGCGGAATAATGGAACGGACAGCGCGAAACTGCACGCGCTGGAAGACCGGCACATTTTGCGGGCACTGACGAAACAAAAGGAGTTGGGATTCGAGATGGCGACGGATGGAGAATTCCGGCGCCGGAATTTCATGAGCGATTTCACCGACGCGGTGGAGGGCTTCGACCTGGACGACGCAGTGGCGAGAAACTGGAAGGCCGAACAGGGGAAAGACAAGCCGGTGAGCAGCGTGACGGGAATCGTGACGTCGAAATTGCGGCAAGTGCGGCCGTTGACGGGCCACGAACTTCCCTTCCTGAAATCAAATTGCCAGGTTGATATCAAGATGACGCTGCCGAGCGCAACGCAATTTCCGGCGATTTCGTTCAAAAGCGGAACGACAGACAAGGTTTACAAGGATCATTCGGCGCTGCTTTGGGACATCGTGGAGATCATGAAGGCGGATTTGAAGACGCTGGCGGCGGATGGGGTGAAGTACATCCAGATCGATGCGCCGCGATATAGCTATTACATGGACCCGAAGTGGCGCGAATGGCTGAAAAAAGAGCTGAAGGTGGAACCGGATGCGGCGCTGGAGGAGGCGCTGCGAGCGGACAACACATGCTTTGCGGCGGCGCGGAGCCAGGGCGTGACGCTGGGAATCCATTTGTGCCGGGGAAATAACCGGAGCCACTGGTATGCCGAAGGCGGGTACGACGCGATCGCGGAAAAGATGTTTACGCGACTGGAAGTGGATCGCTTTTTGCTGGAGTATGACGACGAGCGGTCGGGGACGTTTGAACCGCTGCGGTTTGTGCCGAAAGGAAAAACCGTGGTGCTGGGACTGATCAGCTCGAAGCGGCCGCAACTGGAGAGCGCGGAGAGCATCGCCAAACGGATCGAGGAAGCGACGAAATACGTGCCGCTGGAAAATCTCGCGCTGAGCCCGCAGTGCGGATTTGCTTCGACAATGGAGGGGAACCTGCTGACGGAAGAAGAACAGTGGGCCAAGCTGCGGCTGGTGCAGGAGACCGCGCGGCGCGTTTGGGGCTGAGGCTGCGCCAAGCGGAGCGCTTGACGGAGCGAAGAAATCGGCGAACAATCCGGACACGCGAACTTCGCACGGAGCGCAGGGTAAACGCGCGACGCGGACGGCCCTCCGGCATTCAGAACGATTTTTCATCCCGCATCATTCAGGAGGCATCATGATCTCTACTCCCTTCATCGACGGAAAAGCGATGGAAATTCCTCCCTCGGCTTTGACGGACGTGATTAATCCGGCGAACCAGAAACCCTTCGCGAAAATTTTCATGGCGCAGCAGGAGCATATGCGCACAGCGATTGACGCCGCCGACGCGGCAAAAGCGGCGTGGGCCGCGACGGCACCTGCACAACGCGAGGCGATTCTGTTTCACGCGGCGGACGGACTGGAAAGCGCGCGCGACGAAATCGTGGAGCTTTTGATTTCGGAGGGCGGATCGACGTTCGGGAAGGCGCAGTTTGAAGTGCCGTTTGCCGCGAACATGGTGCGGTCGATTGCCGGCGAGGCGCGCAGGATACCCGGGCACGTGTTCACGTCGGATGTGCCGGGATTATTTTCGATGGCGATAAGGCGGCCGCTGGGAGTGGTGGCGGGAATTTCACCGTTCAATTTTCCGGTGGTGCTTTCGCTGAAGAAAGTGGCGTTTGCACTGGCCGCGGGGAACACATTCGTTTTGAAGCCCTCGGAGGAGACCTCGCTGCTTGGATTGAAACTGGGAGAGATTTTCCAGAAGGCAGGTGTGCCGGCAGGTGTCTTTAACGTGGTGCCGGGGGACGGGCCGCGGATGGCGCAGGTTTTGTACGAGGATCCGCGGGTAAAACTGATCAGCTTCACTGGTTCGACAGCGGTGGGACGGATTATCGCCACGGAATGCGCGAAGCGGGGCAAGCGAGTGGTGCTGGAGATGGGAGGAAAGAGCCCGCTGATCGTATTGAAAGACGCGGACCTGGACTACGCGGTGGATACGGCGTGCTTCGGGCTGTTCATTCACCAGGGACAGATCTGCATGGCGGGTTCGCGGATCATCGTGGAGGCGGCGGTCTACGAGGAGTTTTTGAGGAAGTTTGCGGCAAAGGCGCAGACGTTGAAAGTGGGAGACCCGCGGGACCCGCATACGGTGATCGGGCCGCTGATTCGGAGTTCGCAATGCCCGATGATCGACAAAAAGGTGAAGGATGCTGTGGCGGGCGGCGCAAGATTGCTGACCGGGGGGAAATTCGAGGGGAATTTCTATTACCCCACGGTGGTCGCCGATGTGACGCCGGAGATGGCCGCGTTTCGCGATGAACTGTTCGGGCCGGTGGCCGCAGTGAGCAAGGCGAACGACGCGGAGCACGCGTTAAAACTGGCGAATACGTCGAATTACGGATTGTCGTCGGCGGTGATAACGAACAACCTGCAACTGGCGATGAAGTTCGCGATGGAGCTGGAAGCAGGGATGGTTCACGTGAACGGGCCGACGGTACATGACGAGGCAACGGTGCCATTCGGCGGAGTGAAGGATTCGGGAATGGGGCGCGAAGGCGGGAAGTGGTCGATTGAAGAGATGACCGAGATCAAGTGGGTGACGATTCAGATGGGCCAGCGGCATTACCCGTTTTAGAGAACACGCCAGGGTGGAATCAGCCGGCTGACGGCTCAAAGCTGGTGATATCCACGGGCTGAATGCCTTCCTTGGCGCAGAAATCGTGATAGCGCTTGAGCAAGGTCTGCCAGTTTTCGACGAAGGTGACGTTACCCTGCTCGTCGCGAAATTCGAGCGCACCTTCGATCACGACAAAGACGATGGTTTCTTCTTTACCGCACATGCGGGGTGCGTGCGTGGAGCCGGCAACTTCGAAAACGACGTCGCCCGCTTCGGCGACCCAGCCTTCGTCGTAGGTCCATGCGCCCTGGACGGTGTAAACCACGACGGTTCCCGGATGAAAATGAGTGGAGAGAGAGACGCCGGTCTGCGAGCGGATGAAGGTGATGATCTGGCCGGTGATGGGATTGAGCTTGCAAAGTTTCAGGTAGTGGCCTGGGAACCACTCAAACCACGGGAGGTCTTTGGCGCTGATGTGGCTGGCGAGGGCCTTGAAGCCTTTGGCTGCACCGGATTGAGTGGACATGGACTTGCTCCTTCAACATTTTATGAGCGCGAGAAGCCGCCCGGATCAGGGGCAAAGGGCGGAACGCGGCGAATGTTGGCAGGGGAGAGAGGGAGTGTCAAGTCCGATTAACGAAAGGGCGTGCGTATATCGGCCGATTGATGTATGCTCCGCCCCCATCCGAGGAGCACGGAGGTGGCGATGGGAGCAGCAAGCGCCGGGACCGCGATGAAAAAATCCGCACAGGCAAGCGCGAAGCCCACGCCGAGCGGTGTTCCACCCACACTGGTAGCGCAATTAAGCCCGTTTGCCGGAGATCCAAATTTCATGACGTCTCTGGCGAGGGGACTGCTGGTGGTGCAGGCGTTTTCGCACCGCAAACGGCAGATGACGATTTCGCAATTGAGCAAACGGACGGGGTTGTCGCGGGCATCGGTGCGGAGGTGCTTGTACACGCTTTCGAAACTGGGATTCGCGGGATCGGATGACGGGCGAAGCTTTTATTTGCGCCCAAGAATCCTGGCGCTTGGACATTCTTACCTGTCGTCGATGCCACTGGCGTCATCGGCGCGGCCGGTGCTGGAACATCTGAGCCGGATGCTGCACGAATCGTGCTCGATAGCGATGCTGGACGGGCTGGAAATTATTTATGTGGCGAGAGAGAGCGTGACGCGGATCATGTCCATTGATCTCGGGGTGGGCAGCCGATTGCCGGCGTTCTGCACTTCGATGGGTCGGGTGTTGCTGGCGAATCTGCCGGGCGAGGAACTGGAAGGGGTGCTGCGGCGGGTGGAATTCACGCAGTATACGGAACGCACGGTGAAGTCCGTGGAGAAATTGCGGCAAGTGCTGCACGTGGCAAAACGCGATGGATACTCGATCGTGGATCAGGAATTGGAGATGGGGCTTCGGTCGATTGCGGTGCCGATACAAAGCCCATCGGGGCCGGTGGTGGCTTCGCTGAATGTGGGAACGCAAGCGCACCGCGTGCATTTCCAGGACATGCAGACGAGGTTTCTGCCACACCTGCGAGCGGCAGCGCAGGAGCTTAGCCTGCTGCTACGGTGACGGGGCCGGGTGGGGACGAGATTTGAGGCAGCGCGCGAGAGAGCGGCCGGAACAAAAACACTGGTCCGCAGAAGTGGGGAGAAGATTCCTTGAACACGGCAGCCAGGACACCTCGTTATGAAAAAACGCTGATTGGAATTCTCTTTTTCACGTGGGGAACCGTCTTTCTGGACCGGATGTCGCAGCTGTACCTGGCGCCATACATCGCGCCGGAATTTCACCTGACGCACGCGCAGGTGGGAATGCTGGCGTCGGTGCTGGCGATCACCTGGGCGATGTCGACACTGGTGTTTGGGGCGCTTTCGGACAGATTTGGGAGGCGCGTGATTCTGGTGCCGGCGGTGCTGGCGTTTTCGGCGCTTTCCTGGATATCGGGACTGGCGCGGAGTTTCGAGCAGTTGCTGGTTATACGAGCGTTGATGGGAATCGCGGAGGGGCCGACGTGGTCGATTATGACGGCACTGATCGAGGAATCTTCACCGGCTTCGCGGCGCGGGCGAAATGTGGGGTTGGTGGTCAGCGCGGCCGCGCTGGTGGGACTGGCGGTGGCGCCGGTGCTGTCCACGCAGGTGGCGTCGCGATGGGGTTGGCGGTGGGCGTTTTTTGTGGCGGGGCTGCCTGGGATTTTGATGGCGACACTTCTCTGGAGATTTGTGAAAGAGCCGGAGAGACGGGGCGGGGAAACGGGTGAAGCCAGGACGACGACGCTGGGTGGATACCTCTCGCTGTTGAAGTACCGGAATATGTGGCTTTGCAGCGCGGCGGCCGCCGGATTTATGTCGTGGCTGTTTCTGACCAACGTATTCGCGCCGCTCTACATTACAGAGGTGGCGAAACAGGAAGCGACAACCGCGGGATTTCTGCTGGGGGCGAGCGGGCTGGGAAGTTTTTTTATTGGGGTGGCGTTCCCGGCGTGGTCGGATCGGATGGGGAGGAAGCCGGTGCTGGTGCTGCTGGCGGTGATGTCGTGCGCGATACCGCTGGCGCTGCTTGTGCCGGGCCTGTATGCGCATGCATGGTTGCTGGCGGGGATTCTGTTTCTGATGAACAGCGGGCAAGCGCTGGCGTCGCTGATCATGGTGCTGGTGCCGACGGAGAGCGTTCCGCCACAATATGCGGCGACTTCGATCGGGCTGGCGACGCTGGTGGGAGAAATATTCGGGGCGACGTGCGCGCCGGTGCTGGGCGGAACCTTTGCGGAAATATACGGCTTGGGGATCACGATGTGGATGGCGGCGGGAGGAAGCGCGATGATTTTGCTGGCGGCGCTGTTTTTGAAGAAAACCGGTGGTGCCGCCGGCGAGCCCGCCGGCGGCAGGCTGGCTGTGGAGACAATGCCGCACGTGGCGCCCGATGCGGCGTGAGGCAAGCGAGAGAGCATGAATACTCCCGAATTGCTGGCATCGTACTGGACGATTGCGGGCGGCGCGCTTCCGCACACCGACAAGGAATACAGTCCATTTGCTTTCAGGAATCGAGTGGAGGCGGCGGCGAAGGCTGGATTTCGAGGAATCGGAATCTGGCACGCGGACCTTGCGCATACCCTGGAGCGGCAAAGCCTGAGGGAGATGAAGGCGATTCTGGACGACAACGGCGTGAACTTTGTGGAGCTGGAGTTTTTGACGGACTGGTTTTTGGACGGCGAGAGGAAGCAAAAGTCGGACATCGAGAAAAAGAAACTATTGGAAGCGGCGGAAGCATTGAAGGCGCACCACGTGAAGGTGGGCGATTTCTATCGGGAGCAGTTCGAAATGGCAAGGGTGACGGAGGCGTTTGCGGAGTTGTGCGCGGACGCCGCCGGTTATGGCACGAAAATCGCTTATGAGCTGATGCCCTTCGCGATGATCGACACACTGGAAAGTTCGCTGGAAATGATCGAAGGAGCAGGCGCGGAAAATGGGGGGATCGCGCTGGACCTGTGGCACGTGGTGAAGCTGGGAATCCCGTATGAGCGGATCGGCCGCATACCGAGAGAGCATGTCGTCAGCGTGGAACTGAACGACGGGACGTTTGAGGCGCCGTGGAGTCTTCACGAGGATACGATCAATCATCGGAGGCTTTGCGGCGAGGGCGAGTTTGATATCCGGGGATTTATTAGCGCGGTGGAGAACACCGGTTATGCAGGGCCGTTCGGAATCGAAGTACTTTCGGAAGAATTGCGGCGGTGGCCGCTGGAAAAGCTGGTGGCGAGGGCCTACTCAACGACACAGGGGCAATTCCAGCCGCGTGCAACCACGAGTTGAGTGTGGCAGGCCGAATGCCGGTTACGGCCTGACTTCCAGATAGCGGCGACGATGCTTTTCTCCCCAAGCCGACATGAGGCGGAGGATGGGCTTCAGGCTTTGACCGTGCGTGGTGAGGGAATATTCGACGCGCGGCGGCACTTGGACGAAGACCTTGCGATGAATCAGGCCGTCCCGCTCCAGTTCGCGCAGATGCTTGGTGAGCATTTTCTTGGTGGAGTTGGGGATGAAGCGCTGGAGCTGGCTGAACCGCTGGGGGCCGGGCTCGAGATAAAAAAGGATCAGCGGTTTCCACTTGCCGCCGATGATATCGGCGGTGAGTTTCACCGGACAGTAGAATTCACTCATTGGTTGTTCCCCGGAGCATGGTATCCAAAAGGTGCCTACTAGCCAAATGGGAACTATAGCGTAAAATCGGCAGCCGAAACAGCAGGCTGAGGCACGGCGGAGAGCGCGAGAGATTTTCGCGCGGGCGCAGAGGGACTGCGCGAGGAGCGGCTATGGCGGCAAAGAGACCGGTGATCATTTACGGGGCGAGCGGATTTTCAGGGCGGCTGGTGGCGGAGTACCTGCGGGAGTACAACGTTCCCTTTGTGGCAGCGGGGCGAAGCGCGGGAAAGCTAAAGGAAGTGCTGGAAAGAGTGCCGGGGATCGAGACCGCGGATTACGAGATCGTGCAGGCGGGGCATTCGAAAGGCGAGCTGACCAGACTCTTCGAGGGCGCTAGGGTCGTGTGCAATACCGTCGGGCCTTTCATTTATAACGGACCGGTGGTTGCGGAGGCCTGCCTGGCGGCGGGTTGCCACTATCTGGATATCAGCGGAGAACAGGCATGGATTCGCGAGGCCTCCGAAAAGTGGGGCGCCAAATTCGCGAAACAAGGACTGCTGATTGCGCCCGCGACCGCGTTCATGTCCACGCCGAGCGACATTGCCGCACGGGTTTGCCTGGAGAAGGCGGCGATCGACACGCTGGAAATCGTTACGATGTTTCGCGGGATGCCCACGTTTGGATCAACGCAGACGATTTTTGCGGTGCTGCAGACGGAAGCGCACTACCTGGAACAGAATCAATACAAGCGGTGGCCGGCAACGACGACGTTTGAGGTGGTGGTGCCGGGACAGATACAGACGCAACTGGCGCTGGCCTGGGGAGGATTTCCGCATCCCGTCTGGTACAAAGAGCATCCGCAAATCGCGAATGTGAAATCAATCGGGGGGTTACTGGACCGGGAGATCATGAAAAACGTGGCGGCGACGGAGAAGCTGTACCAGGAAACAATTGAACCGTTGCCGCCGGCCGAACGCGAGCGCAAACTCGCGGAGATGGCGAATTCCGTGCAGGCGGGCACACCGCCGCGGGAAAATCCGCGCGTAAACCGGACGATTGATTTCGTGGTTGGGCGGGGAGCGACGGATTTTGTGCAGTGCGCGGTATTCGGGACCTGCTGTTACCAGCAAACGGGATTGATTCAGGCATTCGCGGCGCACAGCCTGGTGCACGAAGCGCCGCGGAAGACCGGATTCGCTTCCGCGGCGCAAGCGTTCGGGCATTATGAACTTTTGAAGGTTCTGGAGAGCCACGGACTCTCAAAACTGAAGATGTTGTGAAAGGGGATTGTCTGAGGTTCGCGCCACCGGACAACGATGAGAGCGATCGATTATTTCGACAAGGCAGCAGAGCGATTTCCCGAGCGGACAGCGCTGATCGACGGCCAGACCCGGCTGACCTATGCAGAGCTGCAGGCGGCGACGCGGAAACTGGCGCGCGCGATGCGGGCACACGGGCTGGAGGATGAGGATCGAGTCGCAATTTTCTCCAGCAATGATGCAAGAGTGCTGATCTGCATGCTGGGCCTGATGCGAGCGGGCGGCGCGTGGGTGCCAATCAATTACCGGAATGCGGCCGAAGCCAACATGGCGTTCTTGAATTACGCGGAAGTGCCCTGGCTTTTCTATCACAGCAGTTTTGGGGAGCAGGTGCGGGAGATAAAAGCGCAGGTGCCCTCTCTGCGGCATGCGATATGCATTGATGCAGCTTGCGGGACAGATTCATCGCTGGCTGCATTCATGGAGCGCGGCACCGACGCACCGGAAGCGGATTGGGGAGATGCCACCGGGAACCCGGAGCGCTTGGTGGGGTTGGTGCCAACCGGCGGAACGACGGGCCCGGCGAAAGGCGTGCGCGTTTCGAGCGCAGCGTGGGGCGCGTACACGGAGATGGCGGGACATTATTGGCACTGCGAGGGAACCGACCCGATCTGTTTAAGCACGGCGCCGCTTTCGCACGCGGCGGGAGTGGTTGCCTTCGCGATGTCCACGCTGGGAGCGACGAACGTAATTCTGCCGCGATTCGATGCCGGTGAAGTTTTACGGAACATCGAAAAGCACAAGGTGACACATTTGTTTTTGCCGCCGACTGCTTTTTATGCGCTGCTGGATCACCCGGAGCTCAGCACACTGAATCACAGCAGTTTGCGCGCGCTGTTGCTTGCGGCTTCCCCGGTTTCGCCGGACCGAGTGAAACGCGGCGTGGAAGCTTTTGGCCCGTGCATCTGCCAGTGCTACGGGCAGACGGAAGCGCCGATGCTGATGACGTGGCTGGACCAAGAGACAGTGGCGGCAGCGGCGCGGGGGGAACATGAGGAGCGGCTGCGGAGCTGCGGCAGAGCGACGTACGGTGTGCGGCTGGCGATTATGGATGAGGAAGGGACTTTGCTTGGCCGGAACCAGACTGGGGAGATTGTGGCGCGAGGTTCGCTGGTGACGCCGGGATATCACAATCTGCCGGAAGAGACGGCGGCCATTCGAAAATATGGCTGGCACCATACGGGCGACGTCGGCTACCAGGACGAGGACGGATATTTTTATATTGTGGACCGCAAGAAGGACATGATCATCAGCGGGGGGTTCAACGTGTTTTCCGCGGAAGTGGAAGCGTGCATCATGGGGATCGCGGAGGTGTTTGAGTGCGCGGTAGTGGGAGTGCCGGATGAAAAGTGGGGCGAGGCGGTGAAGGCGATGGTGGTGCTGCGCGACGGGAAGACGATGCGCGAAGAAGAGATCATCGCGCAATGCAAAGCCCGGATCGGCGGGATGAAGTCCCCGAAGAGCGTGGAGTTTCGGAGCGAAATACCCAAGACGGCGGCGGGAAAAATCAACCGCAAGCTGCTGCGGGAGCCTTACTGGGCGGGAAAAGACCGCGCGGTT
>DATLVJ010000682.1:0-2298 GCA_035577585.1 Candidatus Limnocylindrales bacterium | reverse complement strand
GGTCCGGAACCGACTCGACCTTCTCGACGACCGCCCGCCGTGATTCCACCTGGACATGGCTGTATACACCAATCGTGACGCGTGGGTCTGCATGCCGGAGCTGCGTTTGTGCCTCCTGTGGCGTTGCTCCGCTGTTCCGTTGTAGAGAAGCAGCGTCGGATGGGTATGCCGGAATGCATGGAACCCACAGCGCGGAAGACCAAGACCATCGAGGATCGGCGACAGCACGTGTTACGCAACATTTGCCGAAGTCAGGAAGCCGCCATATATGTTCAGGAACAGCCATTCGCTTTTCAGTGTCGCGAAGTGCTCGCGAACGATCCGCACCAACGTATCGGGCAAAGGGAGGACCGCTTGGCTGGTTGGGGTTTTTGGGATGCTCAGTTTCCCGCGCCAGACGGAGCGATGCACGGTGAGCAGTTTCCGTTCGAAGTCGAAATCGCTGACTTTCAGCGCTAGAGTTTCGCCGATCCGTAGACCTGTCATGGCAGCAATCGCAAGCATCACGTGGTGCCAGCCTTGCGATATTGCCAGAATGGCACGTACCGGCTCGGCTGCGAAGAACTTGGATGGTCTGGTAATGGCCCTCTCCTGAAGCACCAACTTTGTAAAACTGATGCCTTCGCAGATGTAACCCCAGTATTGTGCGGTTTTGAGCATAGAAGAGAGTGTGCCGACAACGTTCTGCAGAATCTTCCGTGAAACAGTTCCCGAGAGCTGGTTGACGAAGATCTGTTGAGCCTCCAATCCCAACTCATTCAGTCGCGTCTTGCCGAGAATGGGCAGGATTTAATTCCTCAGGTGTGACTCCGCCGCATGGATGGTCGAAGCTTTTCGTTTCGAAAGAACTTCCTGTTTCCATCGTTCGGCGAATTCTGCAACGGTTGCGACCCGGCCCGGACGATAGGTTAGCGAATTGATCGGGGCCAAAAGCACTTCCAATTGTCGTTCCGCTAATCGCTTCGTGGGAAACTCGTCTCTCGACCCCAACAGTGTGGATCGCCGAATGCGGGCTTCCTCGCCGTCCAGGCAGATGACGATTCAAGCCATTGTCGGGGCGGACTTCTATGTGGACTGCGAAGCGAGGGAAAGTATTCAGCGCACAGCATTTCTACACTACAACTGGATTTCCTTTCTTAGCTTCTGTCACCCGTCCGTTACAAGATCGAAGCTGGGCCTGGTCACAGTTCGTAGAGTGAATTAGCTAACCGTTTCAGTCCACGATCACGGGCGATAATGTCGAGGTGAAGCGAACTCCAATCCGCCAGAAAGAGGGGCTCGCTTCCCTCTCCGTTATAGGTTTTGAGATAGGCGCGGCAAGACTGGCAGTAGTCGATGCGAAGATAATTCTCTCCCTCGATCGCCAGGGCGGAAAGCCGATGATCGTCTGTCCTTTCGCAAAACGGGCACCCAATTCGCAGGAATTGCCAACGCGTGCGGCAACAGCCGCAAGAAAGGAGACGCAATCGGCCGGGATCGGTTCCAACCAGCTGCGCCATTGCGGGCAGCGTACCGCAAGTGGGACAGTAACTGCGGAGCCATTGCTCTTCCTCGCGCCAGGTTCCGAAAGCATCCCCCAGTGGGCGCAGATATTTGGCGAACGCAGTCCAACCGAGGTAGCGGAGGAGACCTGGGTGGGCTGGTTCGAAAGCCTCGCCGCCGAGTAACCAAGCGACCGCTCGGCCCGGCGCATTCCGCTCGCTGCGCAATTGATCGTCCGAATCTCGACACTCCAAGGCCAATTTTTCTGGCAATAGGATTGAAGCCATCCTCTCGACGAGCGATACCAGAATCGCCTCAGCGGGCTCGAAATCGATCGCCGCGCGGGCGCTGTGCAGGAGAGGGATGCCCGCCTGATAATCACCCCGGTAGCTATCCCAGTTCGGAATCTGCGCGCTACCACTTGGGATGCTGGCTGCAGCCATCGCAACTTGAGCGTGAAAGTCAGCGACTGCTTGCAGGTACGGATGGCTCTCCAGCCAGATATCTAGGGTCATGGAATGGATATCCCCATCCTTCTCAAGCCTCTTCCCTTGGAAGGACTGGCATGAGTCGTGCGCCGAGTCCGAAAAGGAAGATAGTCGCGGCGATCAAGCCGATCGAAATCCCCCACTCGACGACTGACGGCGCATAACTCTCCGCTGCGCGCCAGGGCATTCGGCCTCGAAAAGTCATCGCGAAGAGGACGACGTTCATCCGGTTGTAAGTCACGCCGAGTACCGTGAGTAAGGCCGCGACGAAGAGCACGCCGGGACGTTGCCGAAACGACCTGCGGGCCAGCAAGATGAGCGGAATCAC
>DATLVJ010000681.1:0-4114 GCA_035577585.1 Candidatus Limnocylindrales bacterium | reverse complement strand
CCGGATCAGGATATTCCCGCGCCGGATGTCTACACGGATTCACAAACCATGGCCTGGATCATGGACACGTATTCCATGATGGTGGGGCATACGGTGCCGGGGGTGGTAACGGGCAAGCCGATTTCAATTGGCGGGTCGCTGGGACGCGCGGAAGCGACGGCGCAAGGGCTTGTGTACGTGGTCGAAGAGGCCTGCAAGGTGAAGAAGATTTCGCTGCGCGGCGCGACGGTGGCGATTCAGGGGTTTGGCAATGCTGGGGCTACTGCGGCACGACTGCTGGCCGATAAGAAAGCGAAAATTATTGCGCTTAGCGATACCCGCGGCGGCGTGACGAACTCGCGCGGCATCGATCCGATCAAGGCGATCCGTTACAAAGAGCGCTCTGGCACGGTTGTGGGAATGCCAGGAGCCTCGCGCGTTTCGAATGACGATTTGCTGACCATGAAGTGCGACATCCTGGTGCCGGCGGCGCTGGAAAACGTGATCACGCTGCAGAACGCCGAGGCGGTGAAGGCGCGAATCGTGGCGGAAGCGGCGAATGGGCCGACCACGCCTCATGCGGACGAAATTCTGGCGCGGCGTGGGATCACCGTGCTGCCGGATATTCTCGCGAACGCGGGCGGCGTGACCGTGAGCTACTTCGAATGGGTGCAAAACCAGGAAGGGCTGCTTTGGGATTCCGACGAAGTGAACGTGCGACTGCAGAGGATCATGTCGCGCGCGTTCCACGACATGCTCGAAGCGATGCGCAAGCACCACGTGCCACCCCGCGCCGCCGCAATGAGCGTGGCCGTCGGCCGCGTCGCCGAAGCCACGCTGGTGCGCGGATTGTTTCCATGATTGGATCAACTATCCAGGCGCCCAGTCTTTAGAGAGTTCGTCTTCATCTAAGATAAAGCGCCCGCCCCGTAAAATCGTTCGGGGCGTATAGAACACGCTTCTGAAAGCCGCCGCTACCAAACCGTCGGTTCCTCTTCCAAATTTGCGCAAATTTACCTTGCAGAGAAAAAATAGTGCGCGTACATTCGCAGATGCCGGGCGTTTTCTGGCGCGAGATTCCAATTCCTCGCTGCCGGAGAGACGTGACCGGCTATTTTCTTCACCGAACGAGGCAAAAGACAGACCAACATGAGCCATCTCCATGGGCAAGGAATCGCGGCAGCTCCGGTTTTGCTGACGATTGCGGGATTTGATCCGAGTTGCGGCGCGGGTGTTGCGGCGGATCTGAAGACGTTCGCGGCGCACGGCTGTTACGGAATGGGCGCGATCACTTCGCTGACAGTGCAGAGCACCCACGGCGTCGAAGCGGTGCACAACACCCCGAGCGCGGAGGTGCGTGAGCAACTGGATATCCTGGCGAGGGATTGCGACATCGCGGCGGTGAAAATCGGCATGCTGGGAAACCGGGGGAATGCCGTGGTGGTGGCGGAATTTCTGGACGCGCACAAGTTTGCGCACGTGGTGCATGACCCGGTGATGAAGTCGTCGAGCGGGAAAGAATTGCTGGATGTCGGGGGAATCAACTATGTTTCGGCGGAGCTGCTGAAACGCGCCAGTGTGATTACGCCAAATATTGCGGAAGCCGAAGTGCTGACCGGAATTGCGATCAAGGACGTGGCGGACATGGAATCGGCGGCGCGGAAGCTTGTGGAGATGGGAGCCCAGGCCGTGATTGTGAAGGGTGGCCACATGGAAAAGGCCGTGGACGTGTTATTTGACGGAAAAGAGATGCACCATCTGGGCGGCGACCGGGTGAAGGTCGAAAATACGCACGGGACGGGATGCACTTTTGCGTCGGCGATTACAGCGCAACTTGCGGCGGGCAGATCGCTTCTGGAAGCGACGACGCTGGCGAAGGCCTACGTAATGAAAGCGATTGAGAAAGCTTATCCCGTCGGCAAGGGCCGAGTGCCGCTGGACCATTTCTATCGCATGAAGATTGAGCCGCTGGCGCGCGGCACGCATGAGGTTCCGCAGCACGGATTGCACCCAGCGGCGGAACCCGCGGCGCACTGAGACGAGGGTTCGAAGCAGTCATCCTCTGAAGGGCCGAGTAGGGCAAGGAGGGACTATGCAGAAGGTTTTTCGTTGCACGCGCTGCCAGCGAGGAATGCGGATTGTGGGCTCCACCGGACTGGGCAAGCACGTAGCGCGCACCGCGATCTGCCCCTACTGCAAGAAGAAAAACAAAATCACCTGGCCGCGCGGCGATGAGTTCAACGTGCAGCGCGTCGGCTCAAGGTGAGCGCGAACCCCAGCCAAAATAGTTTTATCACCAGCCCCCGCCCCCGCCGCCTCCCCCACCTCCGCCGGACCCGCCGCTCCCTCCACCGCCTCCTGAACCGGGAGCAGAGGAAGAGGACGAGATCGCGCTGGCGAGGGAACTGCCAAAGGAAGAAGCGAAGCCGGCGCCACCGAAACTGCTCCACGAAGAGCCGGAATAAAAAGAAGGGGTATAGGGGGAGCCGGAGCTTCCCGGGGCGGTGCCCGCACCCGAGAGGATCCCGGAAAATTTATTGGCCCAATCCTGTTCCACGTCGAGGGCCAGAGCGTAAGGCAGGAATTTTTCGAACACTTCGGGCGTCTGTTGAGGCGGATTGGCGCGGTTCAGGCGATCGCCGTCGACCGAGCCGAGAAACATTTTGAAGCCTTCGACTTGGTCCATCAGCCGGCGGCCTGCGAAGGTGGGCGCTTTCATCAGATGAACGAACACCCCGTGGAGAATGCCGGTGGCAATGAGGAAGAGACCGAAAGAAAGAGACGTAAGTTTTGTCAGGAAAAAGAGCCCCATCACTTCGCCGCCCAGGAAAGGCAGGGCGAAGAGAGTAAGAAAGAGAGCCCTGCCTCCACTTATAAGCGCGGAATGGCCGCCGCGAAGTACTTCTCTCCAGGCGGCAAGGGCACCGAGGACAAGGGCGGAGACGGCGACCGTCCAGATCGTGAGCCAGAAGGCCATGAACAATCCGCCGAGCGTTCCAGCAAAGCCCAGACTTGCGAAATAAGCGAATGCCACAAGCAAGGAGATGAGAATCGCGGGAATCAGATAGCGAGAATTGCTTAGGAAGTAAGTTTTTTCTTCGGCGGTTTTGAGCCACTTTTGCGTCGCGACCATCGCGCTTTTGATAAAGATGTGGTTTTCCTGCTGCAGGAGGATGTCGTTTCGCCCCTCGAAGAGTTCGGAAGCGATCTGTTTTTCGTCGGGAGTAAGCGCGCGGTTGTCTTTGCCGGTCAGGGTAAGCCTGTACGCACCCGATTCTTCCGTGATTTTCAGGAAACCTCGAACGGCCATATCGAGGATGGCGGCGGCGAAGGTCTTGTTGTCGAAGCCCATGCGCATCAGGTAGCGGATCGCAGATGGAGAAAGATTCGCGGGAGGCTCATAGAGCGCCATGATGACGCCGCGAGCGGGATCGCGGCCGACGGCTGACCAGGCGATGAGGTAATAGAGGAGGGTGACCAGAAAACCGGAGCCCAGCAGGAGCGCGCCGCGATTGTCACGAAAGAAGAATTCCAGGTTCTGCGAAAACGTGGGAGGGGTGATGTAGCCCTTGGGCCATTGGAGCAGGACGCTGAGCCCTTCGTGGGGAGCGAGCGGGCGCCTGGCGGTGAGTTGGAACGCAGCGTCTTCGATCGAAGAACTGAGTTGTGATTCCCGCGAGCCCTGTGAGCCGGTGAAGCCGGAAAGAGTGACTTTATCTGGGGGAATATTTAAAGGGAGGTGAACCGTGGCGCTGGCGGCGTCAATCGGGAAATTCCAGCCGAGGCCGGTGACGTTCCAGAAGAGTTCGTCGTGCTCCTTGTAAAAACCGAGTTGGCGGTTGGTGATGTAGGCGATGGTGTAGACGTGGCGGCCCGGGCTCACGATAGCATTGGGATTGCCGAGATAGATGCGTTTGCCGTTGAACTGGTCTTGAACGCGGAACTGCTCCGGAGCGGAATCGCAAGTGGCCGAGAGCATCTGGAAACCGACGACGTAGCGGTTGTTGAAGGGACTGGTGTAAATAGTGGGGAAGTCGCGAAAAATTCCGTGGCGGATTTGATTGCCCGTGCTGTTGACCGTGATGGTTTCCGTAACCCGCAGCGAGCCGTCGTCCTCGAGCGTGATGTCGCTGTG
>DATLVJ010000680.1:0-11412 GCA_035577585.1 Candidatus Limnocylindrales bacterium | reverse complement strand
CGAAATGGTACGCCGTGGACCTGGAATCGCAGAAAGCGACGATCGCGCTGCTAAAACCGGGGCACACTTACGAAGAAGCCGAAGCCGCGGGGAAAGCGGTGTTTGAGAAAGCGGGGATTGGCGATCAGTGGTATGGCTGGCCGGGCCACTTCGTGGGACTGGCGACGCACGACGTGATGCATCCCAGCGGTCCGATCAAGGCCGGCCAGGTGATCACCGTCGAGCCCATCGTGGAATTTGCCGACAAGCATATGCACTTCCGCGTGGAAGACACCATTCTCATCACCGAGGGCGAGCCGGAAATCTTGAGCGCCGCCATTCCCAAACAAATTGCCGACGTCGAAAAACTAGTCGGCAGCGAAGCAAAAGAAAAATAGCGGCTGTCTATTGCTGTAGGCACTCCTTGGGGGTTTGAGTTCATATGCGGGCGGTGTTTACCGGTTTGGGTCTTTGTGGCAGTTCAACTTAAATTCGATAGTGACAGTGACCTGAGTAACATTGGGGTCGGGCGGGAATTTCCAATCTTTAATCACATCCCTCACCGCAGCCTCAAATAACTTAGAGCCTTGGTAAATGACGATTGCCGAGACCTTGCCCTGTTGATCGACGGACATGGTTGTGGAGACAGATCCTTCATGGACTGCAAGCACTGGAAGTCGCGGATAGGCGGGCAATTTGAACACTGTGGGAGACGCGGGCGAACTGCTTGCTAGCTGAACCGTTGGTTTGGGCGGCGTTATCAGGGATTCCTTGTAGAGTACGGAAGCTTTGTCTGGCGCAACCGCAAACAGCTCATCGTATTTGCCCGAACTAAGATTCTGCTGAGTGATGGGGTCTGCCAAGTCCGTGGGCTGACCGGGTGGGTCGACGCTTCCAAATGCCGGCTTATCCATGATCCTGGGACCGGTCAATTGGTCCAGCCTATCGAGCAGCTTCATCGTCCATGAAGTATTCTTTGGAGTGTCGGGATTTTCAGCAAACCAGTCCCTGTCGAGGATGTCCGCACGGATTATTCGTGTCGTCTGACTGCACTCAATTTGCAACGCAACGTTTGCCCCACTAAAAATCAGTCCTTTTTTGCTGCGGCGCCGCTCCTTTGTTAGTTCTTTTTCAGGAATCCTACATGGATTCGTGCCGCTTAATAACTCTTCGACCGAAAGCGGACTCGTTCTCTCGACGAATTCTGTCTTGGCCGGCGCGTAGCATTTATTTGTTTCCGGTGTGAGCGTAATCCTCTGAACCTCTGAACCTTTTTTCGCCTGTTTCACTAGGTAGATTTCGTAGTAATCGTGTGGGGGCCCAAAATCGAAATAGGTATGCCTGCCTAAGACAAACTGTTGAGGCGGATTCTGATCCCTAGTTTGTGAAAAGGTACACGATGGGATGGTGGGTAGGAAAAACACGGCAACCAATAGGCTATGGAGTTTCATGTGGCGTATATTACCATGCAGATAACTCGCAAGAGGAAAACTCTCCAACTCGACCTTCGCGCGTGGCGTTGTTAGGATACGTCGCAGGGCCATGCCTGCAAAAAAACCAGCAAAAAGGAAGGGACGCGCCAAACGCCACGAGCTTGTGGAGCCGTTGCGGATTTCACTGTGCGAGCGTTTCGGTGTTTGCGCCGGGCAACGCATCGGTGTGGCGGTTTCGGGCGGCGCGGATTCGGTTGCGCTGCTGCGATTGTTCGTGGAATTGCGCGAAGCGCTTGGCGTTGTTGTTTGCGTGGCGCATTTTAATCACAAATTGCGCGGGAAAGCTTCGGAAGCGGATGAGAAGTTCGTCGCGAGGCTGACGGCACAACTCGGGTTGGAGTTTTTTGTTGGGCGCGAAAACATTGCGGCAAAAGCCAAGCGCGAGCGGGCAAATCTGGAGGATGCAGCGCGGCGGGCGCGCTATGCATTTTTTGAGCAACTGGTGAAGGATGGCCGAGTTTCGCGAGTGGCGGTGGCGCAGACAGCGGACGATCAGGCGGAGACGGTCCTCGCTCACATTTTGCGCGGAACGGGACTGGCGGGACTGGCCGGAATTCATCCGCAAGCGGGCAGCGTGTTCCGGCCGCTTCTGGGAATTCGGCGGGCGGCGCTGCGGGCGTATGTGAAGAGCAAGCGCCAAACCTGGCGCGAGGATGCCAGCAATCGGGATGACACCCGAACTCGCGCGCGCATCCGGCATAAATTGATGCCCTTTCTGGAAAGCAAATTCCCCATGCCGACGGTCGAGCATCTGTGTCAACTGGCGGAGCTTGCGCGTGAGGATAATGCTCGACTCGAATTTGAATGCGAATTGCGGCTCTCTGCGGTTGCCAAGCAAGGGATGGGTGGCACAGCGATCGGTATCCGTGAATTGGCGTTGGGGGAAACGCAGCCCAAAAGCCATAGCCGACGCGAGGAAGAATTCTGGCGTGACGGTGCTCGGGCGATGTCCAAGCGCATGGTTCGGCAACTCGTGCAGCGGGTGAAAGCGCGGCCTGGCGAATTGGGCGCGATCCATGTGGAGGCGGTGCTCCAATTGGCCCGGAGCGGCCACTCCGGAAAGATTCTTCAGTTGCCAGGAGGCGTGGAAGTGCGGCGGGAGCGCGACCGGCTGATCTTTCGCGCGGCCGCGCCTTGTACGGACAAGCCGGAGCCGGCGACTTTCTCGTTGCAGGTGAATCTGCCGGCGAAGGGAACAGAGTTGCGGCTTGATGCACTATCTCGAATCTTGAGCATTCGGGTGATTGACTGGCCCTCCGAAGGGCGAGAAACTAGTAACACAGGGGCGGTTCTGGACCTTGCCCGGTTGCGAGCACCTCTTGAGTTGCGAAACTGGCGTCCCGGGGATGCCATGCGGCCGACGGGCCATCAGAACCGGCACACGCTGGCGCGGCTCTTGAACGAATTGGGCGCGAGCCGTTGGGAAAAAGAACGCTGGCTGGTGTTGACGAGCGCAGGGAAAGTAGCGTGGGTCCTGGGATTGCCCGTCGCAGACGAGTTTGCGGCGGCGGAAGGGAGCCGTGCAGCGGTGGTGATTAGCGAGGAATCCTCATCGTGAGCCGCGCGAAGGGTGCTTCCTACTCCGCGGTGCGAATTGCCAGCCGCGTAAAAGCCCTGGGACGCGCGATTTCGAAGGCCTACGGAGGGCGGCGGCTGGATGTGGTGGTAACGATGGACCGTTCTTTTGTGTTTGCGGCCGACCTGGTTCGAGCCATCGAGGGACCGCTGGCGATGCATTTTGTGCGGGAAGATGTGCGCGACATAGAGACGGACGGACGGGCGCGGCGCGAAGTTTTTTTCGGGAATCGCCAGACCACCAGCGGCGGGGCGGAACATTCGGAATTCAAAGGCCGCGACGTTTTGCTGGTGGACGCGGTGCTGGACAGCGGTGTAACACAGGAGTTTTTGCTGCGGCGAATCGGCGAGGGCAAACCGCGTTCGTTGCGGCTGGCCGTTCTGCTGTACAAGGCTTCGATGCGTCGCGTGGACTTGGAGCCCGATTACTTTGGCTTCCAGACTGCATCTAACCAAATGTGGTCTGGCTACGGGCTGGCCGGATCGAATGGCCTGGGGCGTAACGGAAAAGCATTAGTCAGCGGTGAGAAGTCAGGCGGCGGTTCGAAGCGGGCAAAGAAGCGCAAAAAGTAAGACTGCCGGATATTTTTGGATTTTTTGTACGGGCTTGATTGTGAGGGCAATGTGAATTCCACGGCTAAAACAATTCTGTTCTGGATCTCGATCGTATTCCTGGGCGTGATGCTCTGGAAACTGGTCTCCGCTAACGGACAGCAGGCGCGCGAGGACACGCCAAGCTACAGCGAATTCATGGCCAAGGTCGACGAGGGCGACGTGAAGGAAGTGACGATGTACCTGTCGCCGAACAGCTACGAGCTGCAGGGTGAGTACGTGCGCCCGGCGAACCGGAAATTCCGCGTCACCGTTCCCAAGGAAAATTCCCCGGAGATCACCAAGAACCTGCGGGACAAAGCCGTTCAGCTGAGCGTGAAGGAAGTTCGCAGCGGGGATTGGGTTTTGATTCTTCTGAACGCCCTGCCATTGCTGCTGCTGGCCGGATTTGTGTTTTTCCTGATGCGGCAGATGCAGGCAGGCGGGAACAAAGCGTTGAGCTTCGGTAAGTCCCGCGCCCGGCTGCTTTCCGCGCAACAGAAGAAGGCGACCTTCAAGGATGTTGCGGGCAGCGATGAAGCGAAGGAAGAGTTGCAGGAGATTATCGAGTTCCTGAAGGATCCGCAGAAATTCCAGAAACTGGGCGGGCGCATTCCCAAGGGCGTGCTGCTGGTGGGACCTCCGGGAACGGGCAAAACATTGCTGGCGCGGGCGATCGCCGGCGAAGCGAACGTGCCGTTCTTCTCGATTTCCGGTTCGGACTTTGTAGAGATGTTCGTCGGCGTAGGCGCGAGCCGCGTGCGCGATTTGTTTGAGCAGGGCAAAAAGAACGCTCCCTGCATCATCTTTATTGACGAGATCGATGCGGTCGGACGGCATCGCGGAGCGGGCCTAGGCGGCGGGCACGACGAGCGCGAACAGACGTTGAACGCGCTGCTGGTGGAGATGGATGGATTTGAAACGAACGAAGGCGTGATCCTGATCGCGGCGACGAACCGTCCCGACGTGCTGGATCCGGCGCTGCTGCGCCCCGGGCGTTTTGACCGGCGCGTGGTTGTGGCGCGCCCCGACGTGAAGGGCCGCGAAGAGATTCTTCGTGTACATACGCGCAAGGTGCCTTTGTCGGATGACGTCGATCTTTCGATCATCGCCCGCGGGACGCCGGGTTTTTCCGGCGCCGATCTGGCGAACCTGGTGAACGAAGCTGCGCTCTGGGCGGCGCGGCAGAACCGCAAGTTCGTGGCCATGGACGATTTTGAAATGTCAAAGGACAAAGTGCTGATGGGCGTGGAGCGCAAGTCCATGATCCTGTCGGACGAAGAGAAGCGGAACACCGCGTATCACGAAGCGGGGCACGCTCTGGTGGCGGCAATGACGCCGGGCGCCGATCCGGTTCACAAGGTGACGATTATTCCGCGCGGCATGGCGCTGGGCTTGACGATGCAGCTGCCCGAGGCCGACAAGCACACCTACACGAAAGACTTCCTGCAAGGCATGCTGGCCGTGCTGATGGGCGGCCGCAGCGCCGAAGAGATTTTCCTGGGACATATCACGACCGGCGCGGGCAACGACATCGAACGCGCCACGGACATCGCGCGCAACATGGTCTGCGAGTGGGGCATGAGCGACCTGGGTCCGCTGGCGTTCGGCAAAAAGGAAGAAGCCATCTTCCTGGGCCGCGAAATCGCGCAGCACCGCGATTTCAGCGAAGACACCGCGCTGCAGATTGACCGCGAAGTGAAGCGGATCGTGAGCGAGGGTTACGAAAAGGCGAAGAGCATCATGTCCAGCAACCGCGAATTGCTGGACCGCATTGCGCAGGCGTTGCTGGTGCGTGAGGTGCTCGACGCGAACGAAGTGAAACTGCTGATGGAAGGCAAACCGCTGCCGGATAAGCCGCGGACGCCTCCCACGCCGCCTCCAACGGCCGCCGCCCCCGCGACGGATCCCAAGGTGGTTCGGCCGGAAATGCGGCCGGCGCCGGGCTTCACGCGCGGCGATTCGCCGGCGAAGGCGTGAGGAAGTTATCACTCGTAAGTTTTAAGTTCTAAGTCTTCGGAGACGGACTTATGCAGGGGCACCGGCCGCGGCGGGTGCCCCTACTTTTTTGCTCGCGTAGGCGTACAATACGGCCATGGGACTGAAAGACGGCGAAAACCTGAATATTACCTGCCCGTGCTGCCAGGCGAAGCTGGTGGTGGACCCGATTTTCGGGGCGGTGCTTTCGCATGAGGCGCATGTGAAGCCTGGGCCGGACGTGGACCTGACGCAGGCGCAGAGCATCCTGGAACAGCAGAAGAAGTCGCGGGAAGACAAATTTGCGGACTCCTTTTTCCAGGAGACGCACAAGGAAGATATTCTCGCCAAGAAATTTGAAGAGGCCATGAAGAAGGCCAAGGACGCGCCCGCGGGCAAGCCGATTCGCGATTTTGATCTGGACTAGTTGGAAGTGACTGGTGATTAGTGACTGGTGAAACCCCGCCTCTGAATGTCTCCCTTGCACTCCATGATTGTTAGAAAAAAATACAAGCTGATGGTGGGCGGACGGACGATTGTCCTCGGCGAACGGACGCTCGTGATGGGCGTGCTCAATGTGACGCCGGATAGTTTTTCCGATGGGGGAAAGTTTTTCCGGTCAGCGGACGCGGTCAAGGCGGCGCTGGCGATGGAGCGGGCGGGCGCGGATATTTTGGATATTGGGGCGGAGTCCACGCGGCCGGGTTCCGCGGGCATATCGGGGGAGGAAGAGCTGGAACGGCTGCTGCCAGTGCTGCAGGGGCTGCGCGGACGATTGAAGATTCCCATTTCAATTGATACTCAGAAGGCTCGCGTGGCGGAGTTGGCGATCGGCGCGGGCGCGGAAATGCTGAACGATATTTCGGGATTGAAGCACGATCCAAAAATTGCGGAGGTGGCCGCGCAGTCTGGCGTGCCGCTGATTTTGATGCACATGCGCGGAACGCCGCGCACGATGCAGCGGCAGCCGTGGGCAAGGGATGTGGTGAAGGATGTGAGTCGCGGGCTTCGTGAATCCGCGGCCATCGCGCGGCGGGCCGGCGTGCGCGCATCGCAGATCATTCTTGATCCGGGAATCGGATTCGGAAAAAGCTTTGCGCAGAATTATGAATTGCTGGCCAGGCTGCCGGCGCTCGCGAAGCTGGGGTATCCGCTGCTGGTCGGAACTTCGCGCAAAGGATTCCTTGGCGCGACGCTGGCGCGAATTGGCAAGCCGCTCCCCTCCGAGCAACGAATTTGGGGAACGGCGGCAACGGTCGCGGCGAGTATTCTGCAGGGCGCGCATATTGTTCGCGTCCATGATGTTGAGGAAATGGCGCAGGTGGCTCGCGTGACAGATGCCGTTCTGCATCCCGAGCTCCGGCCAAAGAACACCCTCGGCTGAGCCTGTGAGTCCGCTATAATCCACGCGACAGTCTGCGAATTTATCGAGGAACTCATCCATGCGAATCCGCTGTTTTTTCGTTACTTCCTTACTTCTTTACTTCCTTTCCGTTTCTAATTCGTCAGCGCAGATTCCCTCGGTGAAGCCAGACTCGCTGCGTCCCGGTCAAGCGACTCCCGCAGCGGCGGGTTGTTCGGCGACGGAAGCTTCGTCTTGCGCGCAAGCCGCCGCGAAAATTACGCCGATTGTAATGGGCGTATCGCCGCTGGAAGAAAATTTGCGGCGGCTGACGGATGGGATTGGCGGCCGCGTTACGGGTTCCCCGGAGATGGCGAAGGCGGTGGAGTGGGGCGTGGCGGGATTTCGCGCGGCCGGAGTGGACGTGCACACAGAGAAATACATGCTGCCGCAGGCCTGGAGCGAAGGGGAGACGCGGCTGGAAGTAATGGGCGCGGAGAGATTCCAGGTTTCGCTGGTGTCGTTGGGGCTTTCACCGGCTACTCCGGCGGGAGGGTTGGAGGGCGTGCTGTTGAACATAGGCAGCGGCACGGAAGCGGATTTTGCGCGCGCGGGAAGTTCCCTGAAAGGCGCGATTCTGATTGTGCATACCGAGGTCAGCTACACCTGGGCGGATCTCTTTAACGAATATAAAAATCCGCCGGCGATTATCGAGCGGGCTTTGAAGGCGGGGGCGGCGGCGATCCTGTGGACCGGAGAGCGCGAGAGGAAGCTGCTTTACCGTCACACAAATAGCACCGACGGAAAACTGGAGCCGATACCGCAAGCGGTGGTGGCGCGCGAAGACGGATTGCGGCTGGAGCGGGCGGCGCAGGCGAACCCCGGGAAGGTGCGCGTGCGGCTGACGATGCCGAACAAAATCGGCGGACCCATAGAGCAACAAAACGTGGTGGCCGAAATCCGCGGGTACGAAAAACCGGACGAGATCGTGGTGCTGGGCGCGCACCTGGATTCGTGGGAGCTGGGCACCGGGGCTCTGGACAACGGTTGCAACGCGGCCCTCGTGATCGAGGCGGCAAGGGGGATCAAGGCCAGCGGGCTGCTGCCGCGGCGAACGATTCGCTTCATCTTGTTCAGCGGCGAAGAGGAGGGACTGTTCGGCTCGTGGCATTACGTAAAGCAACATCGCGCGGAGATGGACAAGTACCGCGCCGTAGTGATTTTCGATTCGGGGATCGGACGCGTGACGGGTTATTCATTGGGCGGACGCCGCGATATTGAACCGGCGCTGCGGGAGATTTTGAAGCCGTTCGCCGGTTGGGGTGTGGATACCCATACTTATGATGCGGACTGGGGCACGGACCATTTCGATTTTTTGCTGGAGGGCGTGCCGAACCTGGTGGCGAACCAGGAAGTGGCGAACTACCTTGCAAACTACCACGCGGCTTCCGACACCTTCGACAAGGTGGACATTCGCGAGTTGAAGCTGAACACAGTCCTCGCGGCAGTGACGGCGTGGGGAATCGCGGATCGCGCCGAACCCATTGGGCCACGGTATTCGCGCCCGCAGATCGAGATGATGATGAAGGAGACCGGGCTTGACCAGGAGATGAAGACGCTGGGAATGTGGGCAGACTGGGAGAGCGGCGCGCGAGGGAGAAAACCTTGAGCGAGATTGTTGGTGCGGTGGACGGTGGAAGAAAGAAGGCGGCGTAAAGTCGCCCCTACAAGCGAGACAGTGCAGGTAAGGTAAAACGCTGAGGGGTTGCGGGCGTGGTTGGCGGCGTTCGAGCTATACTGAATAGGTGAGTGGAAACCCACAAAAAAGCGGGGTTTTGGCGGCGGAGCGGGCGCAAGGCGCGTTCAAGATTCTGGCGCTGGACTATGGGCGCACCAAGATCGGCCTGGCGTTGGCGGACAGCGCCGCCCGGATCGCGCAACCCTTTGACACCATGGAGCGCATCAACCGGAACGAGGACATGCGCCGGCTGCGGGAGTTGGCGCGGGACCTTGGCGTGCGCCAGATTGTGGTGGGACTTCCCCTGCGGCTGGACGGTACCGGCGGCGAGATGGCCGACGAGGCCACCGGGTTTGCGCGGCGCGTGCACAAGCAGATTGGCGTCCCCGTCGAGCTGGTAGACGAGCGGCTAAGCAGTTGGGAGGCCGAGCGGATTCTGGAAGAAGAGATGGGCCGGCGGATTGTCCACGAAGAAACTCCTTACGGTCGGAAGAAGACCAAGGGTGCAGCAGACGGGAAGTACACGGTGGACGCGGTTGCCGCGATGGTGATTTTGCGCGAATATCTGGCGCGCACGCCCCTGCCGGAGGGGAGCCGCTAATTTGAAGATTCTTTCCGCCCTCATCCTGCTGGTTCTGCTTGCCGCCGGCGCCGCCGCCGGGTACATCTGGTATTCCATCGAAAAACCGTACGGCACGATTTCCGCGGATGGACTGTACGTGGACATTCCGCACGGAGCTTCTCGGCGATCCGCGGCGCACATTTTGGAAAAAGCGGGTGTGATCCGCAATTCGTTTGCGTTTGAGTTTTATGCGCGGCGCCATCCAAAGAGGACGCTGCAGGCGGGCGAATATTTTTTCGAGCATCCGCTCTCCGGCAAGGAAGTTTTCTGGAAGCTGGCGAATGGTGAAGTTTACGAGCAGCCGTTCACGGTGCGTGAAGGCGAAACGATTTATGACATCGCCCGCGATCTGGAAGCCGCGAAATACATGACCGCCGAGGATTTTCTGAAAGCGGCGGAGGACACCAGCGAGATCCAGGACCTTTTCCCCGAGGCGCGTTCCCTGGAAGGCTTTCTGTTTCCCGCAACCTACAATTTGCCGAAGCACGCGCCCGCCACGGAACTGACCGGAATGATGGTGCGAAAATTCCGGGAAGCGCTGGCAAAGATCTTGCCGAACGGGAGCGAGGGAACCGATCCGCCGGTTTCGATCGGGGCGGTGGTGACGCTGGCTTCGCTGGTGGAACGCGAAACGCCGAAGCCCGACGAACGGCCGCTGGTGGCGGGCGTCTTCACGCGCCGGTTGACGAAAAATATTCCTCTGCAGTGCGACCCGACGGTGATCTACGCGCTGCAGATGGACGACGAGTACAACGGCACGCTGACACTAAGGGATTTGCGCATCAATTCACCGTACAACACGTATCGGAACAGAGGGCTGCCGCCGGGGCCGATCGGGAATCCCGGCGAGGTGGCCTTGCGCGCGGCTTTCCATCCAGCGGAGACCGACTATCTTTATTTCGTGGCTAACACCCAGGGCGGACATTTTTTTGCGGCAACACTGGCGGAACACAACAATAATGTGGCCAAATATCACCGCCTGCTGCGCGGGGAGCCGGCGGAACCTCCGGTGGTGGAAGCGCATCATACACATGCGGCCGGGCCGGCACGCAAAGGCAAACGATGACCGACGCGCTTAAACACAAGAAGGACATGATCCTGGACGCGGCGCGCGACCTGGGCGTTCAGAAGTGGAGCGTCGCGGAAGTCGACCAACTGCGGCGCAAGCTGCTGGCCGATCACGGCGAAGCGGGAAAAACCGGCAACGACTACATCGCCGATGTGCTGAAGAGCGCCGGCTGGAAAATTCAGGTCACCGAGCGAGAGGAGGCGGAAGAACGCTTCGAGGAAGAGTTTGAAGACATTCTCCATTTCAAGACGCTGAAGGACGCGGAAGTGAGCCTGACCCGTCTGGACGAACTGGCACGGCGTTTTCGCCAGCATGGCGAGCGGGCGGCGGTGGAGCGGGTGATGGAGATCGCCCGTCTCGGCAAGCGGCGAGCGGAGATGATTTCGCGCAACCGCAAGGTGGAAGAGCAGAAACGCAAAGAGAAAAAGGAAATCGCGGAGTGGTTCCGCATCTGGCTGGAAGCTCCGGACACGTTTTTTGACTGGCTGGAAGCGCGTAAAGCCGCGCCGGAGTTTCGCGCCGCCTTTGGCGAAATCGAGGAAGAGTAATCTTGCCCCCGGAAAACAACCTGCCGGATTTGCCGCCGTACTCGCTGGATGTGCAGGCGATGGATCTTGGCTCCGATACAAAAGCCGTCGGGCTGGAGCTGATCGAAACGGAAAGCCGCGAGCCGTTGCGCGGGGCGGAAGCTGCGTCAATCTGGGCTGCGGTGTTCCCTGCCCTGACTGGCGAAGAGCCCTGGGTGCTGGATTTTTTCAGCCACCTGGATCGCGTGCGGGAATATTGCCGGAACCATGAGGTCGAATTCCGGGAAGCGGCCAACCGCTGCGTGGTGATTCGGCAATTGGCGGGAGAGAAATTGCGCGGGTTGATCGTCCGATTTGCGGGCGAAACGTTTGGATTGCGGTGCGGCGCGGCGGCGAAAGAGGCGGATGCAGCGGTCGAGAGCGAGCTTTCGCATCGCGGGCTGGACGCTTATCAGGATGCGTACTCCCGATACACGTTTTGCGCGATCTGTGAACCGGA
>DATLVJ010000679.1:0-3743 GCA_035577585.1 Candidatus Limnocylindrales bacterium | reverse complement strand
GCACCTGCCAACTGGCGAAGGACTTCGCCAGAAATTCACGCAATTCCTCTTCGGTGGCGCTGGCACCTTCGCGCAGGACCACGGCCGCCAGCGGCCGCTCCTGCCACTTCGGATGCGGCAACCCGATCACGCAAGCTTCCTTGACCGCCGGGTGCGCCATCAGCGTGTTTTCCAGATCCACGGAGCTGATCCACTCGCCGCCGGATTTCACCAGGTCTTTTGCACGATCAACCAGGCGGATGTAGCCCTCGTCGTCGATTGTCGCGATGTCGCCGGTGCGAAACCATCCGTCCTCGCTCCATCGCTTGGCCTGGTCCGGCGCTTCGTAATAGCTGCCCGCGACCCACGGGCCGCGCACTTCAAGTTCTCCCGGCGTCTCGCCGTCCCACGGGGCCACGACGCCTTCCTTCACAATGCGCACCTCCACAAATGGCGCCGGCCAGCCCTGCTTCGCGCGCACTGCGTATTTTTTCTCCTCCGGCCAATCCAGCATGTGGGTCTTGAACGTGCCGCCCGTGCCCACCGGCGTGGTTTCCGTCATTCCCCACAAATGCTTTATCTCAATCCCGAAGCGGTCCAGGCGCCGGATCATCTCCATGGGAGGAGCGGAACCCCCGCAGGCGCCGAAGATGTGAGCAGGGAGTTTCCATCGTCCGGGATTTTTTTCGAGTTCCGCCAAAACCCCCGCCCACACAGTCGGCACGCCGCAAGCTTTGTTCACCTTTTCCTGCTCCATCAGATTCAGCAGGTTTTCTCCGTCGAGATGTGGTCCGGGCAGCACCTGTTTTGTTCCCAGCATGGGCGCGGCAATCGGAATGCCCCACGCATTCGCGTGAAACATAGGCACCATCGGCAGAATCGTGTCTTTGGTTCCCAGCCCGAAAACTTCCTGGAGCCCCAGGCTGAAGGAGTGCAGCACCAGGGCGCGGTGCGAATAGACGACGCCTTTCGAACAGCCCGTCGTGCCGGAAGTAAAACACATCAAAGCGCCTTGATTTTCGTCCATTGCAGGATACGAAAAATCGCCGCTCTGGTCAGAGAGAAGCTCTTCGTAATTCAGAAAGCCTTCGGGAACACTGGCGAAGCCGAACGGAACCACGATGACGCGTTCAAAGGAAACCTGGTTCGCAAATTTCTGGTACAGCGGCAACAAGACGTCATCCACGATAAGAAAACGATCCTTCGCGTGATGAACAATGGCGGCTATCTCGTGCGGGTGCAGCCGCAGGTTGAGCGTGTGCAGGATGCCGCCCGCGCAAGGAGCGCCCCAGAACGCCTCCAGATGTCCAGAATGATTCCACATTAGCGATGCCACGCGGTCGCCGTTCTCTAATCCTAGTTTTTTGAGGGCCGCCGCGAACTGCCGGGCGCGTTGATACATGGTGGCGTAACATGTGCGAGTAATGCTGCAATCCGGCTTGCGGGAGACCACTTCCACTCGTGGAAAAAGTTTACCCGCGCGCTCCAAAATGGTAGGGAGCGTCAACGGAAAATTCATCATTGTGCCGGGAATCGGCATTCATTTTCTCCGCTTGCTGGTGCGCGCATCGTACCACTTTTCGCTGCACGCGCAATTCCGGAGCGGCTAGGCGCGCCGCCGGTGCCGCCCGCTTTTCTGGTTGCAAAAGGTAACGATTTTCGAGAGTATCTCCGGGACCACTGAAACGCCCTCGCCCGCGCGGCACTCCCTCCGGTTTGCCCACTTGGCGGATTGGTATCTCAGTGCGCTCCGCAATCGTGGTTAGGTTCCGGGCAGAAGGAGTCCCCAGGTGAAGAAGCTTTACGTCGGTAATCTCCCGTTTTCTGCATCTGAAGAGCAGTTGCAGGAGTGGTTCGGACAGGTAGGGGTCAACCCGTCCGCAATCAATTTGATTCGGGATCGGTTCACGGGCCAATCGCGGGGTTTTGCCTTCATCGAAATTACGAATGATGAAGAAGCGGATCGTGCGGTCGCCAATCTCAACGGCCAGAATTTCGGTGGCCGAAACCTGGTAGTCAATGAAGCGCGCCCGCAAACTGAGCGCTCCGGTGGTGGCGGCGGTGGTGGTCGCGGCGGCTATGGCGGTGGTGGTGGAGGCGGAGGCCGTGGCGGCGACCGTGGTGGGCGCGGCGGTGGTGGCGGGCGCGGCGGAGATCGCGGCGGCGACCGTGGTGACCGCGGCAACCGCTGGTAAATTTCCGATTTGTCATTGTGTTGTTCTTTGACTTCGAGTGCACTGGTGTTGCGCTCGAAGTCTTTTTGTTTTGAACTGGGCCTCGGACTATAAAATTCACAGCCCCGCGGAATTTCCTGTGGCTAACCCAAGACCTTCCGTGTAGTATCCCCGCCAATTGGCCGTGCGCTGTAAATTTGCATTCATCGCAGCTCGCGTGCTCGCTCTTCGGCGGTTGCTTGTTGTTCGCCCCTTGCCGCCGGAACATTCAGCGGGTTGACGTGTTTGATACAACAGGCCAAGAAACTCTTTCATTCGTAGCGGCTTGGGATATACCAAGAGGTACTTGCGCCGCCCTTTCGCGGCAAGTTTGGGATGGCTCCAGCTGCAATGCGGGTGAACCTAAATCCCCCAGCTGGCATCCAATGGGGGAAGACGGATTGAACCAGCCGATGAATTCGTGGCACAAACGCGATTGGAAGCAATTTTACGATCTGGCGCGCCGCCCGTGGCAGCGTCATCGCCCGCCGCGGCCCGTCTATCCTTCCGGATTTAACCGTGTTCTGCCGGCGGCCGGATTCAGCCTATCGGAATTGGACGACGCCGGCGTTGATCTGGACCAGGCGGAAAGCCTCGGACTGCCCGTCGACGCCGGACGCATCGGGGCCTACGGCCCAAATGTCACCGTGTTGCGCGATTTTGTGCGTTCTTCCCGCCAACCGCTGTAACTCGAAGCCCTGAGTTCCAGGATTTCACATCTCTTTTCTCTGATTGCTTAGACCTGCGCTCTGCCGCCATCAACGAAAAGTTCGATACCCGTGACGAAACTGGAGTCATCCGAAGCCAGAAACAACGCCGCCTTAGCAACTTCCTCAGGTTCCCCCATGCGTCCCATCGGGATGGTGGACACAATCCTCCCAATGACTTCCGCAGACAGCCGATTCGCTAACGGCGTATTGATAGGACCGGGACTAACTACATTTGAGCGGATACGACGGTCCTTCAGATCTGTAGTCCATGTTCGGACGAAAGAGCGGATGGCAGCCTTACTCGCGGCGTACACGCCGAAGGCGGCTGTACCCTTAACGCTCGCGACAGAGCCGTTGAGAATGATAGAGCCACCTTCATTCATCAGCGGTACAGCCTTTTGCACCGTGAAAAGCGCTCCCCTCACATTGATGTTGAATAATTTGTCGAAATGCTCCTCGGTGACCGCCCCGAAAGGAACAAATTCGCCGACGCCGGCATTGGCGAAGACGATATCGATTCGCCTCTTTTCCTTGGAGACGTTCTCATAAAGACGATCAAGATCGGCAAGGTTGGCAACGTCTCCCTGAACTCCGGAAACGTTGGTGCCGATTGCCTTCACGGCCTCATCAAGTTCCTTCTGGCGGCGTCCCGTGATGAAGACATAGGCGCCCTCTTTGACGAAAAGGTTCGCCGTAGCGAATCCAATCCCTTCTGTCCCGCCGGTGATGACAGCGATCTTGCCTTCGAGCTTTTTGGTCATGGCCTTTTTCCGTTGTTGCTGAGATGGGAACTCCCCAACCCCGAGAGCCTAAGCGGCGGAGGCCTTCGTGTGATACGCAG
>DATLVJ010000678.1:0-2987 GCA_035577585.1 Candidatus Limnocylindrales bacterium | reverse complement strand
TTTTTCATCACTTGCGTCGGGGAAGTAATAAATCTTCTTCACCTGCCACGTCTGGAGA
Organism: Candidatus Limnocylindrales bacterium; assembly: GCA_035577585.1. Taxonomy (GTDB): domain Bacteria; phylum Acidobacteriota; class Terriglobia; order Acidiferrales; family UBA7541; genus Acidiferrum. The sequence goes on along the minus strand of DATLVJ010000678.1, from coordinate 2,929 downwards.
TTCTCCAGATAGATTTCCCGGTGCGCCGAAGCGCCCGCAAGTTGCGACGGAAAAACCACGGGATTTCCCGCAAGGTCAAATGCTTCCGTCGCCAGCACGCCCGCCGCCTGGTGATCGCCGTGGTTTTCACCAATAAAAACTCCAGGCAGAGAAGTAATGATCACATCCGGCCGCGTCAACCGGACCAGTTCCACCAACTTCTCGAGGTTCGCGCCGTGTCCCCAGTTCGCCAGCGAATTCAAGACATTTTGCGAAGCGGTATCTTTTCCGTCCAGAAACCAGACATTTTTGATCCCCAGCCTGGCGCAGGACTCCCGCGCCTCCATCTCCCGAATATCCGCCAGGCCGGCCGCATGTTCCCGCCCGTAGTTGTTTGCGCCGCTGCCGCCATGCGTGCCATAAACCACCGCCACGCGTTTGTGCAGATCGTAAATCGCCCTCGCCAGATACGGTGTCACTGCCCCCTCATCATCCGGATGCGCCACCACCACCAGAATGTCGGCCTTGAAGCGTTCGTCTGCCCCGCTGTCGGTTTTCGCGGTTTGCGCAAGTAGTGAAACGGGGAGCAGGAAGGCAGCGATGATGGCAACACCAGTAAATAGTAATTTCATCTCGTTCCTTTAGCTTCGCTTTGTAAGTCTGAATCGAGAAAAGATTGTACCGTCCTTCTCGCCCGAAGCCCATGTTGCTTCAACTTGACCCGTCTCTCACCCGCCGATACTCTACATAGTCACATTCTCTGCAGTTTTGCTTGCAGGCCAGGACGATTCTCATGGACCAGATCCACGTAACCTTACCCGACGGCAGCGTGAAGGACTTTCCCAAAGGCGTCACGCCCGTTGAAATCGCCAATTCTATCTCCCCGCGACTTGCGGAAGCGGCGCTGGTGGCCAAGGTTTATGCCACCGGCGGCAATGGAGCGAATTCCAAAACCGGTATTTTTTCGAATTCCGTCGACCCCGAACCCGATGGCGGCCTGCTCTATGACCTTCGCCGCCCGCTTGAGCAGGACGTCAAGCTTCGCATCCTGACCGAAAAAGATCCCGACGCGCTTTACGTGTTTCGCCATTCGGCTGCCCACCTGCTGGCCGCGGCCGTGACGGAGCTTTATCCCAACGTGAAGTTGGGCATCGGCCCCCCGGTCGAGAACGGCTTCTTCTACGAATTCCTGCGCGAACAGCCTTTCACCACGGAAGATCTGGAAAAGATTGAAAAGAAGATGCGTGAGCTTGCGGCACAGGACCTGAAGAACGAGCGCAAACTCCTGCCCAAGCCCGAGGCTCTGAAGCTCTACAAGGATTCCAACCAGATCTTCAAATGCGAACTCGTCGAGGAAAAGGCCGACGAACCGATGGTTTCCTTCTACACCACCGGGAAGTTCATCGATTTTTGCCGAGGCCCGCACATTCCCTCCACCAAGCGCATCCAGGCGTTCAAGCTCACCAACGTCGCCGGCGCCTACTGGAAGGGGCAGGAAGGGAACGCGCAACTCCAGCGCATCTATGCGCTGGCCTTCTACACGAAAAAAGAACTCGACGAATACCTGCACCGCATCGAGGAAGCCAAGCGGCGCGACCACCGCAAGCTTGGCGCCGAACTCGATCTTTTCAGCATCCAGGAAGCGGCGGGCCCCGGCCTGATTTTCTGGCATCCGAAAGGCGGCCTGATCCGCACGCTGGTCGAAAACTGGCTGCGCGAGGAATTGCAGAAGCGTGGCTACGACATGGTGTTCACCCCGCACATTATGCTTCTGGACCTGTGGAAGACTTCGGGCCACGCCAATTTCTATAAGGAAAACATGTTTGGCGCCGTGGAAGTCGAAAAGGCCGACTACCAGTTGAAGCCCATGAACTGCCCGGGCCACATCCTTATCTACAAATCCAAATTGCGCAGCTATCGCGATCTCCCGGTGCGCCTGGCGGAACTTGGCACCGTGTATCGCTACGAACGCAGCGGCGTGCTCCACGGCCTGCTGCGCGTTCGCGGCTTCACGCAGGACGACGCGCATATTTTCTGCATGCCTTCGCAGATCGAGTCTGAAGTGGAAGCGTGCATCGATTTCGCGTACGCCGTCATGAAAAATTTCGGCTTCGATAAATTCGAAGTGGAACTTTCCGACTGGGACGCCAAGCATCCGGAAAATTACGCCGGTAAGCCAGAAGACTGGCACCGTGCCACCGCCGCTCTCGCCAGCACCATGGATCGCATGAAGATTCCTTACAAGCGCATGGAAGGCGAAGCCGCGTTCTACGGCCCCAAAATCGACGTGAAACTCATCGACGCCATCGGCCGCTCCTGGCAACTCACCACCGTGCAATTCGACTTCAATCTGCCCGCACGCTTCGGCCTGGAATTTGTCGGCGAAGACGGCGCCCGCCACCAACCGCTGATGGTCCATCGCGCGCTGCTGGGCTCCGTCGAGCGCTTCTTCGGCATTCTTATTGAACACTACGCCGGCGCGTTTCCGCTCTGGCTCGCTCCGACGCAGGTGGAAATCTGCCCGGTCAGCGAAAAAGTGGCGGAATACGCCAAGCACGTTTACGAAACTCTGAAGAGCCACGGTATCCGCGTACACCTCGACGACCGCAACGAAAAGTTGCCCGCGAAGATCCGCGACGCCCAAATGCAGAAAATTCCCTACATGCTCGTCGTCGGCCCCAAGGAAGCCGAGGCCGGCACCGTCAGCGTCCGCCATCGCACCAAGGGCGACCAGGGCCCGCGCCCCATCTCCGACGTCGTCACGTCGCTGCAGGAAGAAATTTCTTCCCGCACCATCAATTAGCCGCTTGTCACGCGCGGCCCATTGCGCACAGAATGTAGCGGCCGCCTTCTGAGGCGGGCGCCTTTTCTGCCGGCTTGCTATGGTCCCGCTTCCGATATTCTCGCGCCGCATCTTCCTGACTCTCGCTACTGGTGCCGTCGCCGCACC
>DATLVJ010000677.1:0-12380 GCA_035577585.1 Candidatus Limnocylindrales bacterium | reverse complement strand
CACCATGATTGGCAATGAAACCATGGAAGACGCAAAGAACAGCGGACAACTCGAGGGCTGGAATGAGACCTTCGAAAAAGTTGCCGCAGTTATTGCGGGGCTAGCGCAGGCGAAATGAGCAGCTAAAGTTTGAATGATCGTCATGTGCGAGCTACTGAACATAAAGTAAAGGCAGGCGCAACAGAACATGCAGAAGTTGGCTACTGGAGAAGACTATGCGAAATAACATTCTGACACTCACAACTGTGCTGCTCTTAAGTCTCGCTGGCAGTGAACTTAGCGCGTTAGGAGTTCCTATGAACACAGAAAGTAAAAGTGGATACGCACCGATTCATGGCATGCAGCTCTACTACGAGATTCATGGCCAAGGTAAGCCGATGGTTCTGCTCCACGGCGGAATCACCACTTTCGAAGGGTTTGGCACTAATATCGATGCTCTGGCGAAGTCCCGTCAGGTGATTGCGGTGCATTTGCAAGGACATGGAAACACCGCCGACATCGATCGTCCTTACCGCTTTGAAGCACTGTCCGATGATGTAGCCGCGTTGGTCGCGTACCTGAAGCTGGGGAAAATCGACTTGGTCGGCTATTCATTCGGTGGAGGTGTCGCATTGCAAACTGCTATACGACATCCCGAAGTCGTCGATCACCTGGTGGTGATTTCCTCTGTCATGGCCCAAACCGGATTCTATCCGGAAGGGCTTGCCGCGTTCGCACAGATGAGCAAGAACGCACCGATGCTTGCAGACAGCGTCAAACAGTCACCACTTGCGACGATGTACCCGAAGACGAACTGGGAAACGTCGTTCAAAAAGATGGGCGAACTGGCCAGCACGCCATTTGACTGGTCAGCGCAGGTCAAGGCTCTCAAGGAACCGACACTTTTGGTCTTTGCCGATGCAGATGCCGTTCGCGCCGAGCATATCGTTGAATTCTACAAGGCTCTCGGTGGCGCACAACGGGACGCCGGACTAGACGGATCGATGAGGTCGATGGCGCAGTTGGCCATCCTTCCCGGCACGACTCACTACGACATCATTGCTAGCCCGTCGTTGGCGGTCGTAATCGGTGAGTTCCTGAAGTGATAACCCGATTCGGCGCGCGGGCAACGCCGCGCACTAGTTTATCGGCTCATTCCAATTGCCGGGTGCCCACGTTCCGCCTTTTGGTACGTGGGTCTTGGGGTTCTCTGACCAGACTTAGAATTTATTCACCAAGAATAAAAAAAGGCCGGGCGCCTGTGCCCGGCCTGCAAATCCAAAATTGGTTGCGGGGGACCGCAATGTACTCAAAATTCCACGCATTCCCTTCCGATTCGAACTCCACCGCTCTTTCGTCGCTTGAGGGACTTCTAAAGGTTTAGGTGTATTTAGCTGGAGATTCGCGGACAGCGGGGATTCCGGTGGCGCAGATTGTAAACTAAGCAGCTTCGGGTTTCACCTCCTCTCGGCGCATTTGTGTAATCCCTTCTGAGAAAGTTTGCAACGCTGTGCGGCCCTGGGTGCGATAGCCATGGTGGGCGCGCTTGCGGTTGTAGAACGCGACGTAATCATCCAGGTCGCGCTGCAACTGTTCGAGCGATTCATAGAACGTCTTGCGGAAGGCCACGGCGTAAAATTCTTCCTTCACCGTGCGATGAAAGCGTTCGCAGACGCCGTTGGTTTCCGGCGAGCCGATGTCGGTGCGCCGGTGGGCGATTTGCTGGATGGCCAGATACAGCTCGAAGGGATGCCCCACCGGTCGGCCGCAGTATTCTCTGCCGTTGTCGGTGAGCAGGTGTTCGATCTCCACGCCGTGTTCTTCGTAGAACGGCAGCACGCGATCGTTCAGCACATGGATTAGCTGCTGGGGTAATTGCCTCGCGCATGCCGATTCCGATACACTCGAATCTCCCCATGTCATTCGCGGACATCAGGCAGATCCTCGAAAACAATGCCTACAACACGCTTATAGGCCGAATCGAAGACGAATGGCTCGAAGCCAAAGGACTAAATCCGTATGACCTGGATTCCCCATCCGGCCGTTACGAACTTGCAAAGGATGTCAGCGCTTTCGCCAACAACTCAGGCGGCTTTATTATCATTGGCCTCACGACTGAAGTAAACCAAGCTCAGCAAACCGAAACCATAACGGCCATTACACCTTTTCCTCAAGAAGCCTTTCACCCTCATCGCTATATCTCAATCGTCGAAGAATACATCCATCCCAATATCGAACATTTTCGCGCCGCTTGGGTACCGACCAATCAGGAGCAAAGCCAGGGCATAGCAATCATCGAGGTTCCTCCACAAAACCAAGAACGCCAATATTTTTTGATTACAAAAGTCGTTGAGGCGGGAGCGAATATCAAACAGATCGTCTTCGGCGTAGCGGTCCGAAACGACAGTTCGAATGAACCCTTTACGAAAGCTCAGCTCTATCGCTATACCCAGCAGGGCAAGAGCCCCACGACACAATTACTCGCCCGCATGAATGAGAAACTGGATGCTCTCATCGTGCAATCTCAGCACCTGCCCCAGGAAGCCGACCCCGAAGCCCAGTACGCCGCCCGAGCAGCCGACATTCTTGGCGAGCAGGAACCATGACAACGACTCCTCCGCGTCCAGTATTCGTCTACTCCATGTCCGCTCGTGGCACCGCCTTCAAGAATTTCTTTGAAGCGGGTGAACTGAAGCAAATTATCGAAAACCCGGGGCAATTGCGCCCAAGCGGGTGGGATCTCATCACGAGAGACCGAGCGAGAATCGTTAAAGGTCAATACTTTGAAGTCTCGAGCGCCGAACGAAAGCGAATTAGGGTTTATCAGGATGGTTCGGTCATCGTTAGAGTATACGGCGACGAGGACTTTCTTTCTTGGGGACAGAACAAAAACAATTTCCAGCAGTCTCCTCGTGTCAATACGATCGCTCTCATCGAGTTTACTCTCAACTTTTGCCGCTTCTGCGCTCAACTTGTTCCGTTTCTCGAACCCAAGCCACAACAGGTAAATCTCAAAGTCGACATACGCCATGCCATCATCGGTGAGCAAAAGCTTTTTCTCATCCCCTACGAAGTGTCAAGTTGGGCGTTCACTATGACTGATGGCCGCAAATACGCCCCAGAGGAACTCATGGTAAGAACTATCACCACCGACGTGGATGCGTTGCATTTAACGCCTGGGTACGCCGCATACAAACTTGTGCGCCAAATCTTCTATTGGTTTGGAGTTGAGAACGAACAAGTTCCCTACACCTCGCAGGCTTCTACCGGCGAAAGATATGTCGACGAAGACCTTATCATTCACTCTCGCCCCTCATAATTGCCGACCTATTCGTACCCCAGAAACTCGATTTCTATCTCTTCGCGATGTGTGAGATCTATATTGGAAGGGCGAAACTTTGAACGATAGCGAACCTTCCGCTCGGTGCGCATGGCACCCTTGTATCGAGAGATGGAAGGGGTAGGGCGGTGCTGAGCGCGGGGGACGGTATAAAGAGTGGGCATGACAGCTCCTAAGTTTCCTACGGATTGGCCTATTAGGATAGTAATCTGCTGCTAGCTCGTCGAGGCACGATAATACAAATTAGGGTCTAGGCAGCCATTAAAGCACCAGCAGCGAGAGAGGTCCTGAGAGTCAGGGTCGATGAGCACAGAATCAACGACACCGCCGGCGGAGACCGAAATTAGCAATAAGCCGACGGAGCATCATGTCATTGCCATCCATGGTGTAGGAACTCCCGCTCCGGACCAAATCCGGTCGGAGCTAGCGAAAAACCTGGCTTCAGGTTCGATTGGCGCTCAAGTCGTTGAATTCAACTGGAACACAATTTCGAGGCAAGCATTTGGTGGCCGTGATCTCAGTTTGACCGCGATACAAGATGCAGCGTACTGCTTCGCGAAGGCGAGCTGTTCAATGGCACCCGGGCAGTTGGCGATACCGTGGTCCCCACTCAGTCGGAGCCTTGAATTCGTAACCGAAATCCTATTTCAGATTTCGGAAGCTGTATTAGCCGCCTGGTTCATCACGGTTTGCTATCTCTTTCCCCTTCTTTATTTGGTGCATTTGATCGAGTTTAGAACTCCTAGCACGCAGGCCATAAAATTCCGATTTACGCCCATACTCCAGGGAGCTGCGGTCGTTTTCCTTTGTCTCCAGATTCTGTTTCTTCTTCTGTCGACTGCACTGGCGTTCGCAGTTTGGGAAAGATCGATTCTTTGGTCAGCGATCCGAAGAATAGTGATTCTGAATGTACGACCGATTTTTCTCGTGGGAGTGCTCCCCTTTCTTTTCCCGTGGAGGAGTGTCACGAGATTCGCCTGGCGGAAAATCCTAGTCTTCCTCCTTTTTCTTTCCGGTTTGCTATCGTGTGAGGCGCTCATTGTCTATTTGTGGCAGCGCCATCATGGAAAAGCATTTCTGTTCACGGATCTATTTGGATTATCTGCTCCGAAATACCTGATCTTCACAACCCTGATCCTGTTGGCCTCTGCTTGGATCGTGAAGTCGTTGATTGGCCCTTCGCTAAAGGTGCTTTTAGATATCTTCCGATACGTGGCCGACCAAGATTACCGCGGCTTGCTGCTCCACAAATTAGATGCCCTGATTTCGGGAATCGCTCCTTCTCAGGATGGGACCCGTCACCTGTTCATTGTCGCCCATAGTTTGGGGACGGTCATCGCGGTGGACTCCCTGGTGCGTTCCGACTGTTGGAAGCCGACCGACCATGTATCGTTGTTCACGCTTGGTTCTCCCCTTAAACGTTTTTTCTTTCGATTCTTTCCAAATTTATTGTTTCCGCCGAACGCTTTTCTGTGCGCTCAGATCATGGCACGGAGGGTGGCGCGATTTCGCTGGATGAATTGCTATCGGCCCTGGGATCAGATCGGGACAGCGATCGGGCTTCCAGAGGTCGCCGGCTCATATGAAAAGTCCACGCGCCAATACTCAAGAATACTTACGGCTCATTTAAACTACTGGGCGGACGCGAGAGCCAGGGCAGAGATATGGGAATGGTCTCGCAAGGACCAGTGGTTCGCAACCGCGGCCCCACGTATCTGGTCGGAGGTATCGTTTCAAGCCCAAAACAAGTTCCGGGACAGGCTCGCGGGTGCTCTACTTGTGGCCGCGTTCGCTTGCTGTCTTGCCGTGCCAGTTTTGATATTGGTTTCGAGCGTTCTAGACTGGTCGGCCTCTGCAGCTATGGTATCGAACAGGGTTAACCGATTGCAGAAAGAAGGCGTTGCCACCCAAGCAATCGCTTCCTGCAAACATCGGGTCGACATTGGACCTAACTATCGATTCGATTCTTACACGGTAACCCTGGTTTCCTTAGACAGACAGGGCGCAACCAACGTCGTAACGAAATCAATCGAGTTTGGAAAGGGTTTCGATAACCACGATTTCGAGATCATTGACTTTCCCAGGCTTTGCGATTTCATCAATAAGAGCGGACGCGAACAAACCGCAGTCGAGATCAAATATCTTCCAGAAGATCCGACCGCGATTCTCATACCGACTTTTTATTGGACCCCAGGGTTCTTCTCCTTGTTTGACAATGTGATCTCCGTACTAATCTTCTGCGTTCTCGGCTTTGTCGGTTTTGTTTTATTTGCAATGGTGGTGATGCTTTGGCTCCGCCTGCTCATCGGAGAACAGGTCGAACAAACGAATAAAACTGCGACGACCAAATAGCGTAATCAATCGGCGGGACGCGAGGCAAGCGGAGCGCGGGGAAGAGCACAGAGGATCGCACAAATTGCTGAAGTCAGCTACGAGGAGATAGTGTTGAGCTGAATGTGCATTGGGTGGTTTAACTAAAAAGGGAAGTTATCAATTCACAATAAGGACCAGCCATGGACATCACGGACCCAGTCGTGGCAGCTGCTCAAGCCGCATTCGCCGTCAGGCTGAAAGATTCGGCCGATGTTTCCGAGACGCCGAGAACGCGCAAGCTATCGCAAACGCGGCATCAGATGGCTGTCTTTCAGGTCCTTTGCGAGCAGGCAGAGTTTGCAGGTTCCAATGGGCATGGCTGTCATTTCCTACGCTTCTGCCTTCTAATATGCGGAGAAACCTGGCCAGTGGGTTCAAAAAAACCTTTCCCAAATTTTGGAACCCCTCAGGCGAGCCGATACAGCGTGCCTACGGCAATCCCCATCTCTCGCGAGATCTTCTTCCAACCGAAGTCCCGGGCGCGCAGCCCTGCCTTCACGCGCTGAAATACAACATTATGTCCAATCAGCCCTATTCCCGGAGAGAACGTAAACGCTTTGTCTGCGAAGAGAGTGAGACCGGGAACGCAACAGAACACGCCCTTTTGTTGCCTGCCGGGAAAACTATTGGATCTCTGCGGTACCGCTTGATACGCAGGCATCGATGGTTCCATCGTATCTCCAACCGTCAATCGTCAGTTGCGACTCCCAAACCGATATGCCGATACACTCGTGCATGAACCGCTTTGGTAGCCGGCGCAATTCCCCAGCTCTTATACTGAAGCGCACTGCCCATGCCAAACCTTGTCCCGCCAACGCAACAATTTGGCCTTCCAAGTGGATGGAAAGCACCGAGCCATCGAAGCAGAACACGACTGGAGCACTGTCGGGCAAGTAAGAAAGGTGCTCGCGAAGAGTCTTTAGTGCCAACCGCATCCAATCCCGCCGAACTACGCACTGGGGGCGAGAATTGTAAGCACCCATTTCTCTTACCCAAGGAAGCAACGTCTGACACTGCCTGCCCACCTCTATCCAGTCGATGGGCCGCGGTGGCTCAAAACGGCGCTCTGGTGAATAACGATCGAGACTCCAAACAATCCAAGCAGTACATTGTCTGCAAGATTTAACCTGTCTAGGCATCTCGAAGATAACCTCCGCCAGGGTGCGCGGGGTTGAAAGAACGCCAGAAAAAAGGATTATCTGCTCAGCCCTCAAGTTAGTCACGCAACTCGCTGAAAGCTTGAAGTTGCCGAAGTCAAAGCTCAGTCCCGGTCTCACGTCGGAAAATACCGCGTCATCTGGCTGAAAGCCGAGCTCAGGTAGTACGTCCCATACAGCGATTGTTGCTTGGTCATCCACGGCACGCACACACCCTAAAGTTGCATCGATCTGTGAAACTGAGATTGCAGTTTGGGTGGCCAGGAGTCACGCCGACGATTTCAATGAGCATTCTACGGCCTCTTAGCGAATGTCTCTGCAGGCAGGAAGCCCGCGAACAAACTCAACTTCGGCTTTCTCTTCCGGTTGGGCGTCGGGATTTCCTCCTTCAATCATAGCGAGAATGGGATCCCCGGGACGGGACTGAGATTGACGGGAAGGGGAAGATGCAGGGGCAGCCTGAGCAGCCCTCTCGGGAGCTTTTGACCGATAACTCCTGCAAAGTTGTCCGGTCGCCGTATCGAAGGCTACGTAACCATCTTGGTCAACGGGTCTGAACCGGTTGATCGGGTGACGGTTCAAGAGCACGTATGCGCTCTCCGCGAGCAGGAGGGTGGCGAGGAGGCCGATGAGGATTTTCGACGGCATTCTGGAAGTCAAGATAGTCAGCGACTGATACAACGCTAATGATACTCATCGTCCGTGGACACATCAACATCAAACGAACAAATATGAAAACCGTTTATGATGGACGTTCGGATTCGGTTCGGCAGGGCCCTTCGCGGTCGACGCACCAGGCTGGGTGTGTCACAGGAGGAGTTTGCTGATCTCTGCGGGCTCGACCGAACTTACGTAGGAGGGATTGAGCGTGGGGAGCGCAACGTTTCCCTGGTCAATTTAGAAAAGCTCGCTAAGGCCCTGAAAATCCCACTCTCCGAATTATTTCACTCAGTCTGAACTTGCACCCCGCCAGACTGGCCGTATCAAACGGTTGGCGAATCTGCTGGTTGTAAGTCCTTATTTTGCAGTCTGCAAATGGTGGTGCCGTTGCCCGTATCAAAGGATTTGGTTTGGTACGCAGAAGTCCAATCCACTAAACCGAAGGTCGTGCATTCCCAAGCTTCGGACGTGGGTTCGATTCCCATCGCCCGCTCCAAAAACCCTGTTGATGCAGTTGGCCTTACTGGCTTCCCACCCCTAAAAGCGACCTCAAATTGCTCGATTTTGGACGTAGTTGGACGCGAAAATCAACTCGAAAAGGGTTTTGGACGCGACAAAATCGGAATTGATTGGGGGACCCGCGACGCAATCAAACTCCATCAATTCCGTTCCGCGTGACGATACTCTGGTTTGCTCTTTTCCGCACCTCGACGAGACGCGCTCTACGGGCTTCCAATGGACCCCACTGTAATTACAACCCAAGGAACAACGTCAGAAAAGGTCTGCTGGATGGCGACATTTGTCCAGGGGAACGCCCCCGGCGGTTCGCCTGGCTCGACGAGGTCCACCTTGACCCCACCTTCACCCGACGTCAATACGCCGGGGGCGACCTTGACAACCCCAGTGAAAAGTGTCGGATCACAAACCACGCCGACGCTTCTCGGGGCGTGCCCCGCGTAGTACCCAAGGTCCTCGGTGCCCGTGATGGGGCTCGTCAATGGCTGGCAGCTCTTCGTAACCATTATGCTGTCGTAGCTCTTCATGTGAAGGGTGCCGTCGAGGTGGTAACTCGTGTGAGGATTCCACTTTTTGAAACGGAACGGCAGAAGGATGAAAGGTTTGCGCGGCAGCATGACGAAGAACTCGCCATCGGGGGAACGCTTAACCCACAGCGTCAGCCAGAGGTCGGGACCCTCCTCGACTGCCACTGCGTATCGATGTTCGCCAGGGACCGGCCGTTTCATTAGCGAGTGCATGATACCACCCCCGACGTTCGCTCGATTCGGGCGTGCACTTGGACCGCCCTGAATGTGAAGCGCGGGATCGCCCTGAGGTGCAATCTCGATCCGTGATGGGACCAACATCAATTCCGTTCCGCGTGACAATAGTTCGACCGCGGACGGCTTGAAGGATACTGCGTGTTTCGGGATGGTTGGTTCGCTTTACCATCACCCGCTCAGCAGACCCTTCTTTGAGCTAGAGTGAGCGGATTTTGCGTTGCTCGGCGCACTCTTCGCCGTGCTTGGCCCCGAAGAACAAGGGCCAAGATTCCTTGCAGCTAGAACGAACCAGGCTCGTAACGAATCCTGGCCGCAATGTGCCCCGCCAGCCTGATCCTGCCATTCCGGTAAAGCCTTGCTCAAGATTTGGCCGCTTAAACGGCTGTTCTGCCAGTGAGGCGGCAGCTTGCATCTCATGACCGCAGGAGACAGCCTCCACAGCCCTCTTACTTCGACTACGGAAGCCTCTTAGCTCGATCTCGAAAGCCCAGTGGAAATGCTTTCCAGCCAGTCGATACTTGGCTGGATGGATTCAACAATCTTGAAGGCGCTCGCGCGAATATCAGCGACAAAGGGATGATCCGCGAGCGCTCCCGCAAACAGTGCTTCTAAATCGTCAGGCACGACCTGCCGGGCGACGACAAGTTCATCATCCTGAAAGTGAACCAATTTGTTGCGAAGTTGAATTGCCTTGGTAAGACCCGAAGCGATGTTGGTCGCCTCGGCGAGCGTTTTGGAGTCTCGGAAAGAAGCGAGGATGGAGAACTTTTCTAAGATCGGCCGGCGGGCTAGTGTCTTCCACAAAACTGGGAAGGCCAGCACGGGAAGATATCTTTTCAAAGCCTCTTCTAAGACGCGATTGCAAGTGGCTTCAACCCAGAAGCAGCCGAACAGTATTGCCCGGACTGAAACTTGAAGGTTGCTCGGGTCAGATCGTAACTCCGCAACGGCGCCAACAAAAATCTTTCCATACGTACTGTCAAGGGCCGCGTATACCGAGAGTTCGACTTCACCTGCTGGCCCGATGTTGACGGTCAATCGATCTGGACCACTTTGTCCGATCGGTTTTTCCGGCTGATTCGAGTCTCGCACACTGAAACTATAACAGCGATTCCCGTACGGCTTCGATAACTCCTGTGCGCGGTAGGTGCGGACCTTGATGGCAGCCGCTCTTTATCCCTACCTGGCTCGGTGCAATGCAGAGCGCCACATTTACGCAATTCCAAAAGGAGTCGGGCGGGTGCCCACCCTTCGAGTCTATATTTGGTCGCATCTGCAAGGTGTTGCCAAGTAACAGATTTGTGACTTGCCTCTTCAATTCTGCAACAATACAATTCAAGAAATCAGAAAACCGACTAAGATGGGAAGTTCATGCAGATTCCGTGTTGGACCGAGCGCAACCCCGCAGCCATCGCCAAAGTCGTGCCGCATCTTTTGCCGAAGGCTTTTTTCAAACGTCAAGAAAAACTCTCAGCGACGTGGGTAGCGATTTGCTGCTGTGCGAGGGCATCTAGCCGATGGCGCTGAAAAAATCCGACCTCTACTCCTCACTTTGGGCTTCGTGCGACGAGCTGCGCGGCGGCATGGACGCCAGTCAATACAAGGACTACGTCCTGTTCATGCTGTTTATCAAGTACGTTTCCGACAAATACAGCGACTCCGACGACTTCGCCCCGCCGGTCACTATTCCGAAGGGGGCCAGCTTCAAGGACATGGTCGCGCTTAAAGGCGACAGCGACATCGGTAACAAGATCAATACCCAGGTGATCCAGCCACTCATCGACGCCAATTCTCGGCTCGCCCGCAGCGACTTTCCGGACTTCAACGATCCGAACAAACTCGGAGAGGGGTCGGCGAAGGTAGAACGCCTATCCAACCTCATCGCGATCTTCGAAAAGCCAGAGTTGGATTTTTCGAAGAACCGCGCAGAACACGACGACATCCTGGGCGATGCCTACGAATATCTCATGCGGCACTTCGCCACTGAGAGCGGCAAGAGCAAGGGGCAGTTTTATACGCCGTCCGAGGTCAGCCGTGTCATCGCCAAAGTCATCGGCATCTCCCCGGCGAACACCGTTGCCGCGACCACCGCCTACGATCCCACCTGCGGTTCCGGTTCGCTCCTACTCAAAATTGCCGCCGAGGCAGGGAAACAAATCACGCTGGAAGGGCAGGAGAAGGATGTCACCACCGCTGGTCTCGCTCGCATGAACATGATCCTGCACGACTTTCCTGCGGCCAACATTCTGTCCGGAAACACCCTGTTCGATCCCAAATTCAAAAACGGTGAGCAACTTCGCACCTACGATTACGTCGTTGCCAATCCGCCGTTCTCCGACAAGACCTGGTCCACTGGTCTCACGCCCGCGCAGGATCGCTTCCAACGGTTCACCTGGGGCGTGCCGCCTAAGAAGAAGGGTGACTACGCCTACCTCTTGCACATCATCCGGTCCATGAAGAGCACGGGAAAAGCCGCTTGCATTCTCCCGCACGGCGTTCTTTTCAGGGGCAATGTCGAGGCCCTCATCCGCCAGCAACTCGTCCGCTCGGGCTACCTGAAAGCCATCATCGCTCTGCCCGCGAATCTGTTTTTTGGTACTGGCATCGCAGCATGCATCCTCGTGCTCGACAAGGCGAATGCTGCGGTCCGCAAAGGCATCTTCCTGATCGACGCTTCGAAGGGCTTCATCAAGGACGGCCCGAAAAACCGTCTCCGCGAACAGGACATCCACCGGATCGTCGATACTTTCACACGGCAAGATGAAAGTGACCCACGCTATGCCCGCATGGTGGGGGTCGAAGATATAGCCGAACCGAAAAACGACTACAACCTCAACCTCCCTCGCTATATCGACAGCACTGAGCCCGAGGACTTGCAGGACATCGACGGCCATCTACGCGGCGGCATCCCTGAACGCGACATTGACGACCCAGTGCGGCTGAAACCCTATTGGGAAGTCCTTCCCAGTGTTCGCGAGGCTCTGTTCAAAAATGACGATCGCACCGGCTACTACCAGCTGCGTCTCCCAATTACGGAGGTGAAGCCCACCATCTTCGGCCACGCTGAGTTCACCACATTCCAGGATTCCGCGACCCGGCTCTTCGCTAAATGGAAGGAAACGAGCAACCCACTGCTCAAAGGTTTCGCCAAAGAGGGCCAGCCCAAGCCGCTCATAGAAGCTCTCGCCGAAGATTTGCTCGCCACGTTCGCCGCCGCGCCACTTCTCGATGCCTACGATCTGTATCAGCACCTCATGGACTACTGGGCCGAGACTATGCAGGACGATTGCTACCTCATAGCGGCCGATGGATGGAAGGAGGGCGCACAGCCACGCGAGATTCGCCAGGTCAAGAACAAGGAGAACAAACTCGTCTGGCCCGAAAACCACGACTTCAAAAAGGGCAAGCGCCGCTTCAAGTCGGACCTCATCCCCGCGTCCATTCTCATTGATCGTTACTTTGCTACCGAGCGGGATGCCATCACTATCGTCGAGGTCGAACTGGCCACCATCGAGCAACAACTCGACGAAAGGCGGGAAGAAGAAAGCGGCGAGGAGGGACTCCTAACGGAAGTCATCGAAGGTGAAGGCG
>DATLVJ010000676.1:0-5609 GCA_035577585.1 Candidatus Limnocylindrales bacterium | reverse complement strand
AGAGCGTTTCCATCTGGCTGAGGGCTTTAGCGTCGGTGGTGTTGGCGGTCTGGATCTGACGGTCGCCAAGCAGGTCCATCATGCTGTTCATCATGTGGTGGGGAAGATGGCAGTGAATCATCCAATCTCCGGGATATTTGGCTTCGAACTCGACGACTTTGGCTTGGGCGACACCGACAAGAACCGTGTTCGTGGGATACCAGGTGGATTCGGGAGCGCGGCCGCCTTCTGTGCCGGTGATGACGAACTGGTTGCCGTGGAGATGGATAGGGTGATGATCCATCCCGAGGTTGACGAAGCGGAGACGGACGCGGCTGCCGAGACGCACGATGAGCGGCGTGGTGGCGGGAGCGGAAAGGCCATTGAAGGTGAGCCAGTTAAATTCCATCGAGGCCGTGTTGGGAATAGTGTTTGAGGGAAGGATGGCCCATTCCTGGAGGACGATGGCGTAATCGTGATCGGCGTGCGGCGCGTAGGAATTTTGCGGGTGAGCGATGAAGAGGCCGAGAAGGCCGATCATTTCTTGCATGGCGCTGTGGGCGTGATAGAAAAAAGTGCCTTCCTGGTGGACGGTGAATTCGTAGGTGTAGGTTTCGCCCGGGGCGATCGGTTTTTGGCTGATGAAGGGGACACCGTCCTGTTCGATGGGGACTTCCAGGCCGTGCCAGTGCATCGAAGTGCTTTCGGGAAGCGCGTTTTCGACGATGATGCGGACGCGATCGCCTTGTGTGACCTGTATGGTGGGGCCGGGGCACGAGCCGTTGTAGCCCCAGGCGTCGATGGTCTTGAAGGGAGCGATTTTGCGTTTCACAGGTTCGGCGCGGAGCCGGAAGACTTTTGTGGCGCCGTCGAGAGTGAAGGGAAGATCGGGGACGTCGGGGGTGGTGACGGGGACGTGCGGGTGAGCGTGTGGTGGCAGGGATTTGGATTTTGCGGCACCAGTGTGGTGATGCATGGAATCTTTTTCATTGGGCTTGGCGCTCAACTGGGGCGCCGCCGCTTTCAGGCGCGTGCTCAGACCGAACAAGCCGGCGGTAAAAACGGCGGCGTCCTGGAAAAAATTTCTGCGAGAGCTGCTCATGAAATCCTCCGAGAGAATGGCCAGAGTTATATAGATGATTGTCGCGCGCGGCCAGGCCATGGTCGACCTTGCGCAATTGCTGACTGGATAAAGAGCAGAGTTAAGGAGAGGTGGATCAGAGACGCAGGGGAGAGTTCGCTAGAGGGAAAGCGGCATTCCCAGGAGAGGAACTTTTGTCGGAGATGCAAAACGCGATCATGCTCAAAGTTTCCGGATTAGAGGGGGAACTCAGGGTCGCCGAGGGCCCCTGAGAAAAGGAGACCGAAGAAAGCAGACGAAACTGCCGTGCGGGAAGCGTCGTGAGCAAAGAATCCACGGGGATGCAGGTGGGAGCAATCGCGCCGGTGATAGCGGAAGAACCGCGGGGATGATTGGGTAGATGGTGACATCCGGTCTTTGATTGTTCGGGGGTGTTGGGCTTGGCGCAGGAAGAGAGGGCGCAGCGCGTGGGGCAAAGAGGGGCGGCGAGAAGGCAGAGAATGACCAGCAGAGAACCGAGGTGCGGGAGGACGCGGTGGTTGCCGGTGCGCATGGGTTTATTGTACGCGGAGTGGAACGGGAGGGAATTGGTTTTTTGACGGGCAGAAATGCGGACTCATTTCTCATTCCGCTGGAACATTTGCGGTTGAGGTTCTTCGGGCATTCTTGTCGGATGCCCTCTCTCCTGCGGCGGGCACGCAGAATGACAGCTCCTCCTAATATCGTCGGTGCGACAGAGTTAACCGTGGGAGGGGGAGTCCGCGGAGACTTTTCCGGCGAAGGAGCGGTAGAGGTTGGTGAAATAGATGGCGGCGAGGGCCATGCCGATGAGCCACCAGGCCAGGCCGACTTTGAGGCCGTAGTCTCCCGCTTTGGCGTTGTGAACGGTGAGCGAGTAGATCGGGTTGCGCGCGGGAAGAACCATGGGATAGACGCCGAAGACGACGCTGGTCAGCATACCGAGCAGATAGGCGCACGAGGAGAGGAACGCATTGCGCTCGTTTTTGCGGCGGAGTTCGAATTGAATACCGGCGAGACCTGCTATGGCCACGAGGGGAAGAATGTAGCCGAGCGGCCACGTTTTGAAATTCACGGAAACTTGCGGTTGGATGCTGAAGGTGATGGCCGTGACTAGCGCGGTGAGTACGAGGACGCCCCACCAGCACCAAACCGCGAGGCGAGCGGCGCGCTGATTGAGGGCACCATCGGTCTTCCACTGGAGCCAGAGCGAGCCGTGCATCATGAGGACGAGCAGCGCCTGGACACCGACAAGAATGGTGTACCAATCCAGGATGCCGATTTCGTCGCCGAGGCGGAAGTTGGTCCAGAGAGGTTCGAAAAAGTAGCCAGACTGGTCGAGCGGGACGCCGCGGACGACGTTGGCGAGGGCGGCGCCGAAGAAAATGGCGAGCAGGAAGCTGGAAATGGAAAAGAAGAAATCCCAGAAGGGAATCCAGATCGGGCTTTTGATGTGGTTTCGGAATTCGATGGACGCGCCGCGCAGGATGAGAAGCCAGAGCACCATCATGAGCGGGAGATAAAAGCCGCTGAAGCTGCTGGCGTATAACGCGGGGAAGGCAAAGTAGAGGGTGCCGCCGGCGGCGAGAAGCCAGACTTCGTTGCCGTCCCAGACAGGGCCGATGCTGGCGATGACCTGGCGGCGCTCTTCCCCTGTTTTTGCGACGAGAAAGTGAACGGCGCCGGCGCCGAGATCGAAGCCGTCCAGAAGAACGTAGAGCGCGAGCATCACTGCGACGAGACAGAACCAGAGAGTTTCCATGGCGCGCTCCTTATTCTGCCACCGAGGGGTCCAACGCTTCCCCGCGCTGGCCTGCTTCGGGCTCGGGCCCGATTTCGATTTCGCGATAGATAAGGAACAGCCAGAGCATGGCGAGGACCGTATAGAGGCCCATGAAGCCTATGAGCGTAAACCATGCGTTGCCGGCGTTGACACGGGGAGAGAAGCCGTGAGCTGTGCGCATGAGGCCGTAAATGAGCCAGGGTTGGCGGCCGAGTTCGGCGGTGAGCCAGCCGGCGGTGTTGGCGATATACGGGAGAGGAACGCTGAGCATGATGATCCAGAGCATCCAACGGGATTCGAAGAGTTTTTTTCGCCAGAGGAGGAATGCGGAGAGCGCCATAATGGCGATGAACATGGTGCCAAGGCCGACCATGACGTGATAGCTGAAGTAGAGCAGTTCGATTTTGTCGGGCCATTGATCTTCGGGGAAGTCGTTGAGGCCCTGGACGTGGGCGTTCCAGTGTTTGTAGGTGAGGAAGCTGAGCATGTTGGGAACGACGAGCGGGTTGTCGAGAGTGCGCTTGGCAACGTCAGGCTGTCCGAGGATGGCGAGCGGCGCGCCGTCTTGCGATTCGAAGAGGCCTTCCATAGCGGCGAGCGTAGCGGGCTGATACCGCGTGATCATCTTGCCTTGCATGTCGCCGGAGGGAGAGAGTTGCAGGAAGGCGGCGATCGCACCGACGATGACGCCAATTCTTAGAAAAGTGCGGCCGTAGAAAGGATCGCGATGCGAGAGGACGTAGAATGCGCCAACGGCGGCCATGACGAAGCAGCCGGTCTGCACGGCGCCGAGCATGGTGTGGGCGTATTGCCAGAGGGCCCACTGATTAACGAGGAGGCCCCAAAAGCTGGTGAGCTCGATTTCGTGATGGGGGCCGAGCTGGTAGCCGATCGGATGTTGCATCCAGGCATCGGTGGCGACGATGAAATAGCCGCTCAACCAGGAGCCGACAAATACAAAAAAGGCGGCCCACCAGTGGCCGACGCGGCCTAGTTTCTTTTCGCCGTAGAGAAATAGGCCCAGGAAGGTGGACTCAAGGAAGAAAGAGAAGACGCCTTCCATGGCGAGGGTCTGTCCGATAACGCCGCCAGCGGTTTTGGAGAATTCGGCCCAGTTGGTGCCAAATTGAAATTCCATAGGGATACCGGTGACGACGCCAAGGGCGAAGTTGATGCCGAAGATTTTGGCCCAGAACCGGGCGGCGCGGGAGAAATGTTCGTCACCCGTGCGGAGCGCGATGGTTTTGAGAATGACGATGAGCAGGCCGAGACCCATAGTCAACTGTGGGAATAGATAGTGAAAAGTGATGGTAAAAGCGAAATGCAGGCGATGGACGTCCAACGCGGATCCCACAGGACACCTCTCACGAGAAAGAGTCAGGGACCAATGGCGAAGATTACCTGGAGGTCGTCACAGGAGCGAACGGCCGAACATAGTTTGGCAGATTTTTGCAGGTTGGGAAATGAGAAACCGGCGTAGATTCAGTTGATACCAGAGTTTACTTTCGGACAGGAAGCGCAGCCCATCCCGGAGGGGTTAGCCGTTGACTCCGGGGAGGGGCGGAAATAGTATCAGGCAGCGAAACGGCGGCATTCCCGGGCGGAGGGAAGGACCGCCGTAGAAGAGATTCCTTAAGTGCAGCAACCCGCAACGTCGAACTGGAAGCCGAGGAGTGTCCCATGATTCTCGAAGTGCAAAAGAAGCAGGCGACGCCAGAGATCGTAGTGCTGGAATTGCGTGGGCGACTATTGATGGGAAACGACAGCCGGCAAGTGGAGTGGTCGATTGCCGAGGTGATGAAGGAAGGCGGGAAGAGGGTGGTGATGGATTTGCGGGAACTGGACGCAATTGACAGCACGGGAGTGGGGATCCTGGTGATGTGCAACGCCAAGCTGCAGAAGGCCGGCGGAGTGATGAGGATCGTGTCTACGGACGGTATTGTGGAGAGCACGCTGCAGATGACGCATGTGGACCGGATTATGAAATTTTTCGAAACGGTGGAGGCGGCAAGCGAAAAGTTCGAGGCGACGTGAGGGCAATGGGGGATTGGCCGCGCCTGGGCTTATTGGAATGAGGCGACAGCGACGGCTTCATCGTCAAAAGTGGTGAAGAGATTCAGCAAGCCGACCATCTTCAGAGTCTGCAAAGTAAATTTCGAAGGTTTCAGGAGGCGGATAGCGCCACCGGCT
Source organism: Candidatus Limnocylindrales bacterium (assembly GCA_035577585.1). GTDB lineage: Bacteria > Acidobacteriota > Terriglobia > Acidiferrales > UBA7541 > Acidiferrum. The sequence continues at coordinate 558 of DATLVJ010000676.1, read as the reverse complement.
TGTTTGGCAGTGGTGAGATGGCGGACCAGCATGCCGATGCCGCTGGAGTCGATGGTGGGGACGCCTTCGAGATCGAGAACGAGTTTGGAGTGACCCTGGCCGAGAAGTTCGAGAATGGTGGCATTGAATCGATCGAGCGCCGGGCCCATGCTGAGGCGTCCAGCGAGTTTGACGATTTTGATTCCGTCCACTGTTCTTGTATCAATGTCCAACCTCCCACCCCCTTGAGGACCCGGGTCCGCCCGCGTCGGGCTGATTGACACTCCAGTATCGCTTTGTTAGAGTGCGCGCACAACTTAGATAATCTTGGGACAAAAAGCAAGAAAGGCAGTGGGCTGGTGACTTTTCCCGCGATCCGGTCACCAGACGGAAGGTCGAGCGTTGGCCAGCCAGGAACAAGAATCCGTTCTAGATCTTTTACCTCTATCACTCAATTTGCTCGCGGAGCAGGAAGTCGCGCCCCGGGCGAAGGTGTTTGCGCGGTTTGTGTCGGAGTTGATCGCCGACGCCGCGGTGACAGTGTATACGCTGGCAAGCGCCGGCGAAAAAGCGTATTGG
>DATLVJ010000675.1:0-2589 GCA_035577585.1 Candidatus Limnocylindrales bacterium | reverse complement strand
GCCAGGAGTAGTTTTGTATTGAGCGAAATTCGCCTGATGATCAAAGTCGGTCTGGACGTGCTGGGCGAAGCCTGCTGCCGACGCGACCAGAGAAACCGCAGCGCAAATTGTAATAAATCGTAACCTCTTTCATATCAGTCTGCTTTTTCCTATGGACTCCATTCGCACTCCAAGGGTGGGCAGCCAACTACAGCCCTTCTTCCATGCTCTTGTTTACCAGATGGAATGAGAAGGCCGGTCTCCAACGGGATGCGATACGCTCCCAATGTTCGACGTGCTCGAGGCACAAAAAAGGAGACCGGCGATGAAGAAGATTAGCACTATGCAGGCATTTAGTAATGAAATTTTGAAGGAGCAAAAGCTAACGATCGGTTTGGATCTAGGAGATCGTTGGTCGTTTTACTGTGTTTTAGATGAAGCAGGCAAAATCATTCTGGAACAGAAAGTAGCGACGACACCGGAAGCGATGAAGCAGACCTGTGGAAAGATACCGCGGAGTCTGGTCGCCCTGGAGACAGGAACCCATTCGCCCTGGGTCAGCCGGCTGTTAACAGAATTGGGGCACCAAGTGATCGTGGCACACGCACAAAAAGTGCAATTGATCACCAAGAGCAATCGAAAAGATGATCGACACGATGCGCGGACACTGGCCCGGCTGGTGCGAATCGATCCCGAGCTGTTAGGGCCGGTGCGGCATCGCAGTGCCAAGGCGCAAATCCACCTGACGGTGATCCGAGCGCGAGCGGAATTAGTCAGTGCTCGAACGGCACTGGTGAACGCAGCCCGCGGGTTGGTGAAGTCCTTTGGCCAACGACTACCCAAATGTGGCACGTACCAGGTGAGCGAGAAACTGGCCGAGGGAGTGAGCGCGGAGTTGCGCGATGTCCTGGCGCCGCTCTTGCGAGAGGTCGAATCGCTGAACGAGCGCATCCAGGAATACGACCAGCGGATGGAAAAAATCGCCAACGAAGTGCACCCGGAAGTGTCCTTGCTCAAGCAAGTGAAGGGTGTAGGAACGCAGATCGCGCTGACCTATGTCCTGACGATAGAGGACCCCTATCGATTCCCAAAGAGTCGTGCGGTAGGTTGTTTTCTGGGGTTGCGACCTGGCCGGAGAAACTCCGGGGAGAGCGAACCACAGAAGAAAATCAGCAAAGAAGGAGACCGGTATCTGCGAACGATGATGGTTCAGGGAGCGCATTACATTCTAGGGCCGTTTGGTGAAGACAGTGATCTGCGCAGATGGGGACTGAAGCTTGCGGAGCGAGGAGGGAAAAATGCCAAAAAACGAGCGGTGGTTGCCGTGGCTCGAAAGTTGGCGGTGCTGCTGCATCGGTTGTGGGTAAGCGGAGAGGTGTACGAACCATTGCGCAATAGCCAAAAAGCGATGCGCGCGGTGGCCTAGCAGCTAGAGAGTTTCGATCCAGACAGCTGAGCTCGACCGCCGAGTCCAGGTGACTGCGACTAAGTCCTGGGGCCCCACTCCCACCCGAAAAGGTAGGAGCAGAGGTCGATTATCAGGTAGCAGCACCTACTGAACGAGAACACCACCTTGCACCGAGCGAATATCGCTCACAAAGAGTGCGAATGGAAGGATGGCGACAGGGGCGGCTCAGCTGAATGGGAATAGACTCACAGAAAGAACGAAGCGAAAGCGTGCCTTGACATCAACCGGCCTTCTCATGGAAGGACTTTGACATCGACGCGTCGGTTGAGTTCACGGCCTACGGCGTCCGTATTGTTGGCAAGACGATGCGTGCTGCCATAGCCGACGGGCATGAGAATGCGCCGCATTGGGATGTTTTGAACCTCGTAAAAATAACGGGCTACAGCGGCAGCGCGTTCCTCGCTCAGCTTTTGATCAGTCTTGCCGCCCTGTGTGTTGGAGGCGTATCCCGAGATCTCGATCAAATACCCGCGAAAGGACGTCGCGAGTTTGGCAAGATCGGCGAGGGCTGGCTTAGCTTCCTCTTGCAGGACGGCTGAATCGCGGTCGAAGAAAACATCGTTCTCCGATTCGATCTTGTAGTCATCCAACTCCGAGACCCGTTGATCGACAGCTGCGATGGCAGCCGCGTCCGCCAATCCAACATCGCCAGCGGCCTCGGCCTGCAAGGCGGCCTGATCTGCTGAGTTCTGAGCCTGATCGGCGGAACTCAGCGCGGTGCTTGCTGCAGTCGCAGCCTCGTTGGCAGCAGATTGGGCATTCTGAGCCGAAGTTTTATTAGCTAGAACCTGTTGCTCTTGGGCTACTTCGATCGCGAAGTCGTCTGGTGTAAATGAGATCTTGCTGGCTTCCAGTTGTCCATTGGAATTACCTACCCCCTCTGCCTCGATTGTCAGACCCGGCAGCAAGGCAGTGACGTCCAAGCCGGTGTGACGGCGGAACGGAAATTTATGCTTCTTGCGTTCGATGTGGGTCGTATCGGCGATGCTCACCGTGATTACCTCCAGCGACTTTTTGTCGCGGATCCGCACCAGATCTCCATCCCGAGACACAATCAAGCCCGATACTTTGGCTTTTTCGCCCTGAACAAGTTGACGGGTCTTGTTGGTGGTGGCGGCGAATGCGGAGCTTGTGATCAGGAC
>DATLVJ010000674.1:0-4037 GCA_035577585.1 Candidatus Limnocylindrales bacterium | reverse complement strand
CTCTGGCCTATTCGCTCTGAGCCAGGAAGATAATGCGAAGGGCATCAGACCTTCCGGTCTCAATACGCCCCTTTTCCCAAATGAACGCCCCAATAACTAGAATTCCAAAAGAACCAGAACGGCAACGGAAGGGGCACCTTTTCGCTTTACGCAAACTCCTGTTCCGCCGCCCGCAAATCTTCCCTCCTCCCCAAATCTCGCCATCGGTACTCATCCGCCCCAAACCCCAAAATCCGCTGGCCTTCCCCGGCCAATCGCAAATAACTTTCAATGATCGAGAACACACCCTGCTCTGTGATTTTGGGCAACAAACGTGGCGAAATTGCGTGGATTCCAGAGAACGCAAGTGCCTTCGTATTCGGAGTCGAACGCACGAATTCCGGGTCCCGGCCATTGATCCAACGCCCGCAAAGTTCGCCTTCCGCATTGAAGAGCAATTGTCTCGAGCTTTCCCGCTGCTGGACCGCCACGGCGGCCAGCGCGTGGTTTTCGCTTTGGGATTGCAGCAGACGGCGCAGATCAATAGTGCTGATCACGTCCACGTTGTGAAGAAGGAACGGCTCGTCCAGGCGCGCGGGGTCCTGGAGAAAGAACCAGCCAGCTTTCTTCAGGCCGCCACCGGTATCAAGCAAAAGCTCTTCGCGCGAGATTTCCACTTTCAGCCCAAAATCGTTTTTTGTTTTCAGGTATTGGATGACGAGGTCAGCGAAATGGTGCACATTGATGATCACTTCTCGCACGCCAAAGGATGCGAGGCGCGTGAGCGCAATTTCCAGCAGCGTGCGGCCGCCAAGTTCGACGAGTGCCTTGGGCCGGTCATTCGTCAGCGGACGCAGGCGCGTGCCTAGCCCGGCGGCCAGAACCATGGCCCTCATCGCCCCATTTTCTCCAACTCCAGATGCTTTATCGCGACTTCGACGCCCGGTTGGCCGCGAAGCCGCTTCGCCAGATGTTCCGCAAGAAAGACCGAGCGGTGCTGCCCGCCCGTGCAGCCGAAAGACACCATCAGGTTTCTAAAACCGCGCTGCTGGTAACTGCCAACGCTCGCCTCAACCAGCGCCACGGCATTCGCCAGAAACTGGTGCACGCCCTCCTGCTGGTTCAGATAGTCGATCACCGGCGCGTCTTTCCCCGTCAACTGCTTGTAACGCTCTTCCCTGCCCGGGTTGGGCAGGCTGCGGGCATCGAAAATAAATCCGCCGCCGTTGCCGGATTCGTCTTTCGGCGGATCGTGGTGAAAGGAAAAACTGAAAATCCGAACCTGCAATTTCTGCGTTTGCGGTTGTGTGACCGGCGTCAGGCGCTTGAGCTTTTCCGACCCCAGCATGTTTTGGAACGCTCCCATCAACGTCGGTAATTCGATGGGCAGCCTTGCATTGTGCAGCAGCCAGCGGATATTCTTCAGCGCATAGGGCACGCTTTGCAGGAAATGGGCTTTGCGCTCGTAAAAACCGCGGAAGCCATAGGCGCCGAGCGCTTGCATGATGCGCACATAAACAAACGCGTGGTAATAGCGGTGGAAGGCTTCGCGATCGATCCGCATGTGCCGCGAAAGCGCTTCCAGGTAAACGTCCAGAAGCTGTTGGCGGAGTTCCGGCGGCAAGTCTGCCTTCGCATCGAACAGCAGCGAGGCAATGTCGTATTGCAGCGCGCCCTTTCGCCCTCCCTGATAGTCCACAAAGTATGGCTGTCCCTGCTGCAGCATCACGTTTCGAGACTGGAAATCACGATACAGAAAATAGTCCCCCGGCGCCTCAAGAAGTAAATTGCTCAGCCGGTCAAAATCATCTTCGAGCGCCTGTTCGTTAAAAGGAATCGCCGCCAGCCGCAGAAAATAGTATTTGAAGTAGTTCAGGTCCCAGTTGATCGACTGGCGGTCGAAACTGCCGCGCGGGTAGCAAACGGAATAATCGAGGTCCCGGCTGGCTTCGATCTGAAAGCGCGGCAACTCCGCGACCACTTTGCGATAAAACTCGATTGCCTGCGGCTTGACGGCATCGCCCGACCGGTTGGCGGAGAGAAAATCGAAAAGTGTGGTGTCGCCAAGGTCCTCTTCCAGGTACGCCCCGCGGTCCAGATCTTCCCCGTAAATTTCCGGCACCGGCAAGCCGCGGCGACGGAAGTGTCGCGAGAAGGCGAGAAACGCGGCGTTCTCTTCCCGCACACCGTAGAGAATCCCGATCGCCGACTGGCTTCCCCGAGACAGGCGGATGATTTTCCGTCCCGAGCCTCCGAGTTCGCCTTGAAGCGGCTGGATGCGCTCCGCAGGCGTTCCGAAATGATTCTCAAACAGTTTGTTCAGCACGTCCATGAAATGGGTTCCAGCTCGCTCAATTTAGCAAATTGCACAGGACAGACTCTTTTCTATCATAGCTGTTCACGGCGCCACCCACTCAATTAGCGGAGAGTTGCTGTTCCCGGTGTTAGCAAAGCGAATCCTGGCCGCGTCCCCTTACCTCAGGGCCGAAGCCCCCGCTATACTCTAGAAATGCCCTCACGCAAGGTGGCGCGAAACCCTCATCTACGGCGGATTACCGAAGAACGAAACGCGGCGTCCAGAAATCTCGATCGCATGAGTTCGCTGGAGATTATAAGGCTGATGAACCGCGAGGACCGCAAGGTTGCGCCCGCGGTCGGCCGCACTTCGGCGACAATCGCGCGGGCGGTGGATGAAATTGTGGCCAGGATGACCATGGGTGGGCGCTTGATTTATGTGGGGGCGGGTTCCAGCGGCAGGATCGGCGTCCTGGACGCTTCGGAGTGTCCGCCGACATTTGGCGTATCGGCAAACCTGGTGCGCGCCCTGATCGCGGGCGGCAAAAAAGCAGTTCTGGCCTCGGTGGAAGGCGCGGAAGACCGGCCGGTGGAAGGCGCGCGCGATTTGCGGAAGATTCGCCTCACGCCAACTGATTCGGTGATCGGGATTGCGGCAAGCGGTACGACACCGTACGTACTCGGCGCGATCGGCTTTGCAAAAAAGCGTGGCGCGTTGACAATCGGTGTGGCCGCGAATCGCCGGTCACCTCTGGCTCGCTCGGCAAAGATCGCGATCACTCCAGAGGTGGGGCCGGAAATACTGGCAGGGTCAACTCGCCTGAAAGCGGGCACCTCGCAAAAAATGGTTCTGAACATGCTCTCTACCGCAGTGATGGTTCGCCTCGGTCATGCGTACGACAACCTGATGATTGACGTCGCCGAGGCAAATGAGAAGCTTAGAGAGCGCGCCACATGGATTTTGAAAGAAGCCAGCGCCAGAAACGTGTCCGCGGTTACACGGGCATTGCGTCACAGCGGACACGACCTTCGTTTGGCGTTAATCATGTTGAAACGCGAAGTCTCCGCCAAACAAGCCCGCACCATCCTGCGGCAGTCTCGCGGGAATTTGCGCAAAGCCCTGGGAGAGCAGCCGAGCCGCTAGCCTCGGCCAATTTCGAAATGGATAAATTCAGGATTCGCGGCGGAAAGCCGCTCCATGGAACAGTGAAAATCAGCGGGGCGAAAAACTCTGCCCTGCCCGCCATGGCCGCGGCATTGCTGACATCCGATCCGGTCACGCTGCACAACATTCCAAAAGTGCGCGACATCATCACCATGAGCAAGTTGCTGGCGTTCATGTCGGCAAGCGTTTCCGCCCATGAAATCCCCGCCGAAAGCTACACCATCGAAACGAAATCGATGAACGATGCGGTGGCTCCCTATGAATTGGTAAAGACCATGCGGGCTTCGATCCTGACGCTCGGGCCGGCGATTGCCCGGTCCGGCGTAGCCCACGTTTCGCTGCCCGGAGGCTGCGCGATCGGCGCGCGGCCCGTGGATCTGCACCTTGCGGCGCTTGAAAAAATGGGCGCGCGGATTGCCACCGAACACGGCTACATCCAGGCCAGCGTTCCCAATGGCGGCCGGCTGAAAGGCGCGCACATCGTATTCGAGAAAATCACCGTCACCGGCACAGAAAATATCCTGATGGCCGCCACGCTGGCGGAGGGCGACACAATTCTCGAAAACGCCGCTCGCGAACCCGAAATCACCGACCTGAT
>DATLVJ010000673.1:0-7976 GCA_035577585.1 Candidatus Limnocylindrales bacterium | reverse complement strand
AAAATTCTCGGCCCCGAAGCCGTCAAGCAAGCCCTCGATCAAATCGACGCCGTCCGCGAAACCGTCCGCAAAAATCCCAAAGATCTCCTCCTGGCCACCAACGCCGCCGATATCCGCGAAGCCAAGAAACAGCACAAAATCGCCGTCCTGATGGGCGTCGAAGGCGGCCACATGATGGGCAACGACCTCTCCGTCCTCCGCACCTTCGCTGCCCTCGGCGTCCGCTACATGACCCTCACCCACATGGACAACAACGAGTGGGCCGACTCCTCCACTGACAAACCCGCCCACAACGGCCTCACCGATTTCGGCAAAGACGTAATTCGCGAAATGAACCGCCTCGGCATCATCGTCGACATCTCCCACGTCTCCGACAAAACCTTCGCCGACGCCATCGCCGTCAGCAAAGCGCCAGTCTTCGCCTCCCACTCCTCCTGCCGCGCCCTCTGCGTCGCACCCCGAAACATGACTGACGACATGATCCGCGACCTCGCCAAACACGGCGGCGTCATCCAGATCAACTACCACGTCGGCTTCCTCAGCCAGGAATTCCGCGACTTCGAAAAGGCCCACCCCGAAGTCGAAAAAGAAATCCACGACGAAGTAGACAAGCGCTGCGGCAATAACGAAGCCTGCAAACTAACCACCGGCGATCAGGTCGTCCGCGAATTCATGAATGCCGGCAAACTCCCCAAAGTAGATTGGACCGTAATCGTCGACCACATCGACCACGCCGTAAAAATCGCCGGCGCCGATCACGTCGGCCTCGGCTCCGATTTCGACGGCGCCGTCATGCCCCTCGGCATGCAGGACGTCACCCACATCCCCCAAATCACCGACGCCCTCCTCAAAAAGGGCTACTCCGAATCCGACATCCGCAAAATCCTAGGCGAAAACACCCTCCGCGTCCTCTCCCAAGTCGAACAAGTCTCCCGCGACCTCAACAAATAATTTTCCGTTAGTCTGCTGATCAAATGAACTTTAGGGTGCCCCACGTTTCGCGCAGTTTGCGATACGTGGGCTCTTACGATCCAACGGGCGCGATACCTCTTCTCTGCGCCCTCTGTGCGTCCTCTGTGTCCTCTGTGTGAACTCTTCCTCTTCTCAGCGACCTCTGCGCGCCGACCTCAGCGTCCTCTGCGTTAAGTCCCCTCTTTACTCCCTCTTCCTTCCTCTTCCCGTAAAAATATGCAAAACTAATCCCCGTAAACATCAATCCTTCAATCCCAAATATCCGGAGGCCGCCTAACCATGCACCTGAAATCCTGCGCGCTAACCGCAACCGCGCTACTCCTCTCCATCCCTGCCGCAGCCCAAACCCCCGCGCCCGCAGCAAAACCAAAATCCACCACAACAACCGCCGCCAAACCCGCCGCCACCGCCACTTACGACCGCGCCCTCCTCAAACCCGCCCTCCTCAAAGACAAAGCCCCCGAAACCTATCAAGTAAAATTCGACACCACCCGCGGCGAATTCACCATCACCGTCACCCGGGCATGGTCTCCCCTCGGCGCCGACCGCTTTTACACCCTCGTCAAGCACCACTATTTCGACAACGCCCGCTTCTTCCGAGTTCTCCCCAACTTCGTCGTCCAGTTCGGCCTCAGCGCCAACCCCGCCGTAAACGCTGCCTGGGAAAAAGCCACCATCAAGGACGATCCCCGCAACCAGTCCAACAAGCCCGGCACTCTCGTCTTCGCCACCGCCGGTCCCAACACCCGCACCACCCAACTCTTCATCAACCTAAAAGACAACGGCTCCAACCTCGACTCCCAGGGCTTCACCCCCTTCGGCCAGGTCGACGGAGCAGGCATGAAAGTCGTCGAGATGCTCTACGACCAATACGGCGAATCCGCCGGCATGGACCAGGAAAACATCACCAAAGGCGGCGAGAAATACATAGCCACAAAATGGCCCCGCTTGGACACCATCAAGTCCGCCACCCTAGTCGGCGCAGCCGCCCCCACCCCCGCCAAAGCCACACCTAAGCCGGCCACCTCCGCCAAGCCCGCAGCCAAGCCTGCCGCAGCCACCCCCAAACCCTAGTAATTGCCATCAACCCAAGCTTCCTCAACGCTTTGTAGAGGCCGGGCTTGCCCGGCCCTCTTGGGTTGCTCTTCTGTTCTGTCATCCCGGCAGGAGCGCGTCTTTTGCGTCCCGCGTGTTTTTTACCGGGACGGCCCGATTTTTTCCCCGGGCCGCAGTCCGGCGCGTCGGGCCACGCAGTGGAGGGACCCTGGCAACCAATCAATCCCCCCTCAGCCAACGGCACAATCACCCGCCTCCCGATCGCTGCTATCTGCTGTCTGTTATCTTCTCACCCCATGTATCCAAATCCCCCATGCACCGCATCGAATATTTGCAGCGCTACCCGCATTGACATCACCCTCAACGCCGCGTAGCCTCTAAAAACATGCGCAACTCTTGCCAGATCTGTTGTTGTACCGCGGCCGCCTGCTGTTGCTGTCGGCTGCTCACATCTGGCCAGAGGTGCTCTCGAACCTAAGCTGTAATTGAAGTCCAAGTTTCGAAGCCCACATGCCAGATAACCGGCATGTGGGCTTTTTCTTTTTCTGGAGTCTTTTGTGGCACAGGCACTCTTGCCTGTGCTCTTGGGTTCGCTCGAATGGAAAGGGAACTGTAACCGCCAATGCCCGACTTAAAAGAAACCAAAGCCCAGCGCATCGAGCGTCTAAAACGCTCCAAAAATCCCTGGGACCACCTCGACGAAATCCGCCAATTCGCGCGCGATGGCTTCGGCTCCATTCCCCCCGAATGGCTGGGCACCTATTTCCGCCCCTGGGGGATTTACACCCAGGGCGACGGCCTCGGCGTAGTCGGCGGCAAAAACGGCGAAGGCAAATCCGTCCCCTACTTCATGGTCCGCATCCGCATCCCCAACGGCCTCCTCACCAGCGAACAAGCCCGAACCATTGCCGACCTCTCCGATCACTTCGGCAACGGCGTAGCCGACATCACCGTCCGCCAAAATGTCCAGCTCCACTGGGTCCGCGTCGAGGATCTTCCCGAACTCCTCGAACGCCTCTGGTCCGTAGGCCTACGCACCACCGGCGCCTGCGGCGACGTAGCCCGCAACATCACCGGCTGCCCCTTGGCTGGCGTTCACGCGCACGAACTAGCCGACGTCTCCTCTTTAGCGCTTGCGCTAGACAAAGAACTAGGCGGCAATCCCGACTTCTACAATCTCCCACGCAAATTCAAAATCACCATCACCGCCTGCCCCGACTGGTGCTCCTACCCCGAAATCAACGACATCTCCTTCACCGCCGTACGCCGCCCCAGGAACGCCATTCTCCCGAATGCCGCTCCGACGGGTGCCGCACCCTCGGATTTTGAGGGTGCGGGTTTTCACTTTTCTTCCACCAGTCACCAATCACCAGTCACCAATCACTCTTCCTCTTCCACTGGTCGCCGGCCTGCCCTGAGCTTGCCGAACGGGCCACTGGTCACTGCCCACCCCTCCGAAACCGGCTTCTCCCTCCGCATCGCCGGCGGCCTCTCCACCGAACCTCACCTCGCCGTAAAAGTAAACGCCTTCATCCGCTGGGAACAAGTCCTCCCCGTAGCCCGCGCCATCGCCGAAGTCTTCCGCGAAAGCGAAGTCCTCCGCCAATCCCGCGACAAAGCCCGCCTCAAGTTCCTCTTCCTCCAGCACGGCTGGACCGCCGACACTTTCTTAGCCGCCATCGAATCCAAGCTCGGCTACAAACTCGATCCCGCCGCCCCCGAACAACTTCCCGCCTCCATCCACCGTGATCACATGGGCGTCATCCCGCAAAAACAGCCCGGCCTCTTCACCATCGGTGCCAACGTAATCCGCGGCCGCATCACTCCCTCGCAACTCCGCGTAGCCGCCGATCTCGCCGAACATCACGGCGACGCCCACCTCCGCGCCACGCCCATGCAGAATCTTCTCCTGATCAACATTCCCGAATCCCGCGTGACCTCTGTCGTCCAGGAGCTCGTCGCCAACGGCCTTCCCGTAGAAACCAACGCCTTCGTCCGTGGCACTGTCGCCTGCACCGGCTCCGAATTCTGCAAACTCGCTCTCACCGAAACCAAATCCTTCGCCCGTTGGCTCACCGAACAGCTCGAAGAGCGTTTCCCCGGTTATCAGGAAGACATCAAGATCCACATCACCGGCTGCCCCAACTCCTGCGGCCAGCACTGGATCGCCGACATCGGCATCGAAGGCAAAAAAATCAAGCAGGACGGACAGATGGTCGACGCCTACTACTTCTGCGTCGGCGGCAGCGTAGGCCAATTCGCTTCCATCGCCCGCCCCGTCGGCTACCGCTGCCCCGCCGACCAAGTCCCTGACGCCATCACGCGCGTCTTAGCTCATTTCCACGCCCATCACCATCACGCCGAGCCTCTGCAAAAATTTCTGGCGCGCCACTCCACGGAAAGCCTCCGCTCCATCCTCTCCGCCCAGCCCGCCGCGCAAACCGAATTCGTCCCCCGCGATCTCCCTTCCGATCGCGTACCACACAATATCGAGGACCGCCCATGAACCGCCATCTCGCAATCAGCACCGTAGATGCGACACCCCATACCCCAGCGCGCCTGCCCCGAGCCAAGTCGAGGGGTAAGCGCTGGGAAAACTCGTACGAAAATCTCCGAAGCGCCGTAGGCGCGGCACTCGCACGGGAGCTCTTCCACTTCTTTCTGCCAACTCCACGCTCGGCCTCCACCAAAACCCGGTCGGGGCACCTCCGCGTTGGTATTTCTCTTTCTTCGCTCAATCTGTCCTGGAGCCCGAACTAATGTCCCTCTTCCCCGCATTCCTGAAACTCGCCAACCGCCGCGTCCTCGTCGTCGGCGGCGGCTCCATCGCCGCACAGAAAATCCCCGGCCTGCTCGAAGCCGGCGCCCACGTCCACGTCGTCTCCCCCAAACTCGCCCCCCAACTCTCCGAATGGGTCCGCAACCAACAAATCACCTGGTCCCCAAAATCTTTCGAGCCACAAGACCTCGACAACGCCTTTCTCGTAATCGCCGCCACCTCCCTCCGCGATCTCAACGCCCGCGTCTATCGCGAAGCCGACCGCCGCAACATCCTCTGCAACGCCGTCGACGACATCGACCACTGCCACTTCTACTACGGCTCCATCGTCCAGCGCGGCGATCTGCAAATCGCCATCTCCACCAACGGCAAAAGCCCCGCCCTAGCGCAGCGCCTCCGCAAAGAACTCGAACAGCAATTCGGCCCCGAATACCAACACTGGTTGGACTGGCTAGGCGCAGCCCGCGAAACTCTCCGCGCCCAGTCCCACGATCCCGAAATCACCAAACGCTGGCTCCACGCCCTCGCCAGCAAACCCATGTTCAAGCGCTTCCTCCAACAATCCATCTCCCCCGAATCCACCAAAGGAGCCGCCTGATGCCCTCCTCCAAAAACCTGGGTGCCGCACCCTGCGATTTTCAGGGTGTGGGTTTTTCTCTCTCCGACTCTTCCACTGGCCACCGGCCGCTGGCCACTGACCGCTCATCTTCCAAGGTTTATCTAATCGGCGCCGGCCCCGGCGACCCCGATCTCCTCACCCTCAAAGCCCTCCGCATCCTACAATCCGCCGACGTAGTCCTCCACGACTCCCTAATCGGCCCCGAAATCCTCAATCTAATCCCGAAAACCGCCGAACGCATCGACGTCGGCAAGCGTGCTGGATTCCGCCTCCTCACGCAACAAGACATCAACTCTCTCCTCCTCTCTAACGCCGTCAAACACAAAATCATTGTCCGCCTCAAAGGAGGCGACCCTCTCCTCTTCGGCCGCGCCGCCGAAGAAATCCAGGCCCTTCGCGAAGCCAACATCGATTTCGAAGTAGTCCCCGGCATCTCCGCCGCCTTCGGCGCAGCCGCGGCCGCAAAAGTCTCCCTAACCGATCGCCGCCTCTCCTCCCACGTTCTCTTCACCACTTTCTCCCGCGCCCCCGAATCCAAATTCCTCCCCGGCATCGGCCTCACCGCCGACACCACCGTCGTCATCTACATGCCCGGCGCCGACTACGCCGAAGTCTCCCGCTGGCTACAGGACGCAGCCGTCTCCCCCGACACTCCTGTCCTAGTAATCTCCAAAGCCTCCCATCCCGATCAATCGCAACATCCCACAACGGTCGCCGGTCTAACACAACTCGCGCCGCTCCCAGCCCCAGCCCTCCTCCTGGTAGGCCGAGTAGCCGCCTCCGCCACCGACGCCACATCATCCAGCGACTTCAACTGGCTCAACGATTCCATTTCCGATTTTTCGAATTCACGAGTTTCCTAGAGAAGGAGAAACACCATGAGCAACGCAAACTCCCAAACCAAGCCGACCCCACGTATCTCGCTAGATACATGGGCGGTTCTGATTTCCTTGGCCGCGGCAGCCCTAATCCGCTTCGGCCTCATTCACCGCATCCCGTGGTAGCGCCTCTTGTGGCACAGGCACTCCTGCCTGTGCTCCTGGGGCTCTCGGTCCTTGTAGCAGCCGGGCTCGCCCGGCCCGCTCTTGGGTTCTCCGCAGCACTGTCATCCCGACCGGAGGCCCGACGCCTTTCGTCGGGCCGCAGCGGAGGGACCATGGCAATGCTTAAACACCACGACTAACCAGGTAACGAGAAACAAATTTTCGATTTTCAGTTTTCTAAATCAAGAAGGGAACTAACCACATGGCCGACTCTATCGCTCTCCCCCAAAATCCTCCGCTCACGATCTCCACGAAATTCTTCCGCCTCATCCCCGGCGTAGCTCTCCTCGCCGCCATCGGGTTCCTCGGCAAACTGCTCGAAAAAAATATCAATCTCTATGCCAAATCCCACCACTGGACCTTCCCCAACATCGAGTACGTCCTCTGGGCCATCCTGCTCGGCCTCGCTATCTCCAACATCTTCGGCCTCGCCGAAATCTTCAAGCCTGGCGTCGCCACCTACGAATTCTGGCTCAAAGCCGGCATCGTCCTGCTCGGCTCCCGCTTCCTCTTGGGCGATGTCTGGAAGCTCGGCGGTGTCAGCCTGCTCCTCGTCTTCATCGAAATCGCCGGCTCGCTGGCCTTCATGACTCTCCTCGGCCGCCTTTTCGGCCTCCGCCCCAAACTCACCACCCTCCTCGCCGTAGGCTCTGCCGTCTGCGGCGTCAGCGCCATCATCGCCACCAAAGGCGCCATAGAAGCCGACGACGAAGACTCCTCCTTCGCCATCGCCGCCATCCTCGCTTTGGGCGCTCTCTCCCTCTTCACCTTCCCTCTCATCGGCCACGCCCTCCACCTCAGCGATCACGCCTACGGCGCCTGGGCTGGCCTTGCCGTAGACAACACCGCCGAAGCTACCGCAGCCGGCGCTCTCTTCTCCGACTCCGCGGCCAAACTCGCGGTCCTGGTGAAAACCACCCGGAACGCTCTCATCGGCTTCGTCGTTCTCGCCTACGCGATTTACTGGGCCAGCCGCGGCCAGGCCCAAGCCGTAACCAACAAAGCCGCCTTCCTCTGGCAAAAATTCCCCAAGTTCGTCCTCGGCTTTTTGCTCGTCTCCGTGCTAGCCACAGTCGGCTTTTTCACCAAAGATCAAAACACCAACCTGGCCAACCTCTCCCGCTGGGCTTTCCTCCTGACCTTTGCCGGAGTCGGCCTTCGCACCAACTTCCGTGAAATGCGCCAACAAGGCCTCCGCCCCTTCCTAGTCGGCTTCATAGGCGAAATCGCCATCGCCACCTTCACCCTGCTCCTCGTAATCGGTGCAGACAAACTCTTCCACCTCTGATCGTCGTTCCCATGTTGACGCGACCAACAAAAGTACTTGAAGGTGCCCCACGTTTCGCGCCTTTCGCGATACGTGGGCTCTTACGATCGAACGCTACAATATTTCTTTCCTCTCCTGATTTTCTCCGCGCCTTTGTAGCGGCCGGGTTCACCCGGCCCTCTTGGGTTCTGTTTTTGTAGTGGCCGACCTTCAGGTCGGTTCTTGGTTTTTCCCAATCTT
>DATLVJ010000672.1:0-3033 GCA_035577585.1 Candidatus Limnocylindrales bacterium | reverse complement strand
CCAGCTTTGCGCGGCGCGCGGAGATTTGTCCGCGCTGCTGAGCGTTCCACCCGAATTCGATCTCGACCCGTGCGTTAACTATTTCAGCCGGCTCGAAAACCAGATCTCCACCGTGGGCGGCGATCGCGTCCTCAGTTACGGCGCTGCATTCCATCCCTGGTTGCTGGTAAGCGATACGCCCGGCGACCTGCAACCTCAAGCGCCGGATGGGACGATCGCCGGGATCCTTGCGGCACGAGCGATTTCCGGCGGCGCGTGGTATTCGCCGGCAAACCAGGTTCTCAAGGGTGCGCTGGGCCTGGAACCGGATCTCCCCTTTTCCTCCCGGCCTGTTTTTTTCGCGGCGCAAATTAACCAGCTGGAACAAGACCCGCGCGGATTTCTCGCGCAAGCTTCGGCGACGCTCAGCGGCGACACCGAACTGAATGAGCTGGGCGTTCGCCGGTTGATGATTCTGCTGCGGCGGCTGGCACTGCGCGATGGAGTGAAATTCGTCTTCGAGTCGAACGACACGCACCTGCAGCGCCGGGTGAGGCGGGAGTTCGAGGGCATGCTGCAAACGATGTACTTGAAGGGCGCCTTCGCCGGAGCCTCTCCCGATCAGGCGTACATGGTGGTGTGCGATTCCAGGGTCAACACGGAGGACGACTCCGACGCGGGGCGCTTCATCGTTGAGTTGCGCGTGGCCCCGTCGCGTCCGCTGCAATTCCTGACCGTGCGCCTGGTGCAAAGCGGCGGCGCCCTTAGCGTGAATGAGGTGGCGACATGAGCGGGGTCCTGAGCGCGATCTCCAACCTGCTGGATCCCAGCACGCGTCCGTTCACCGCGTTCAATTTTGTGGTGGAGATTCGTGTGGACGGAGTCTCGCCAAGGGTCTGCGGCGGAGCCTTCGCGGAGTGCGACGGCCTGGAAATGTCGCTGGAGCCACGAACGATTCGCGAAGGCGGGCGCAACTACGGACCCGTTCATCTGGCCGGCGGCGTCAGCTACGGGCAGTTGAGCCTGAAGCGCGGAATGACCGCCAACATGGATTTGTGGAACTGGTTCGACATCATGGTCGGCCCAAGCGGGTCCGGAGGGCTTCTGGGCGGGCTTGGCGTGTCCGCTTCGGTGTCTCTGGGTCCGGGTGGAATTGGAACTTCGGCGGGAACCAGTTCACCGACAGGCGCGCTTCGCGCCTCCGCGGAAATCGTGATGATGGCTGCCGACGGCGTCACCGAACAGGTGCATTTCCTTTTGACAGGGTGCCTGCCGGTGAAGCTCAAGGCGCCGGCCCTCAACGCGAAGGACGGATTGATCGCCATTGAAGAGTTGTCGCTGGTTTACGAGTCGATGCAAGTGCAGTCCGGGCAGTCTTTGTTCGGAGCGGCCGTTTCCGCGGTCGCCTCCGCGCTGGGATAAAGGGGAACACGATGCCGCAACCCGTGGAAATCAAGCACGCGACACTGACACCTACCTTGAAAGACATTTACGGGAATCCCGTGTCGCTACCAGCCTCGTACCCAAAGGATCCCTTCGAGGTGCAGTTTAATCCGCAAACCTTGAAATTCACTTATTCTGTCCAGACGCAGAGCGAGCAGAAGGCAAACGCGCCGGCCACCACGCAATTCATCGTAAAAGGCACCACTAAACTGACGATGGAGCTTTGGTTCGACGCCATGCTCGCGACCGCGGCAAACCGTCTGACCGCAGACGGCTCCGAAAATGTGGGCAATGTCCGCGATCTGACGCAACAAATCGCCAAATTCATGCAGCCCTACGACGATTCAAAGGGCAATCTTGCGCCCCCCCTGGTGCAATTTGTCTGGGGAAATCTTTTGTTCGAGGGAGTGCTTGAGTCAATGGACGAAACCGTCGACCTGTTCTCCCCGCAAGGCGTTCCCTTGCGTGCAAGCGTAAGTATTTCGATCTCCAAGCAGGAGATCGACTATCAGCCGAACTCTTCCTTGCCGCAATCCAACCTTCCCGGCACCAAAGCGCTGAATGCGGCCACGGCGGGCGCGAATCTCGCCCAGATGGCCGCCAGCGCCGGCATCAGCAACTGGAAATCGGTGGCCACGGCTAATAACCTTGACAATCCCCGCCTGCTACCAACGGGAACGCTGTTGAACATGAACGCTTCGGTATAAGTGCGCATTGAAAGGAGCGGATGAATCATGGCGGTGATTATCAACGAAATGGAAGTTGTTCTGGAAACACCGAAGCGGCCCGGAGTGGATCCCGAACGCGTGCCGGCCCCCGCAGTGCCGGCTCTGCGGCCGCTTGATCTGGCAGCGGTCGAGGAAAACCACATGAAGAAGGAAGCGAGGCTCCTGGCGCACTAGGAATAAACGATGTCTGCCACCGATACACGACCGGCGCTGTATTCCGCGATTCCGAAACTCACCGTGAGCGGACAGGCGCAGCCTGCTTTGAGCGAAGGACTGATGGAAATGACGGTCGAGGAGACCACGGCGGGGATGTTTCACTGCGAAGCCACAGTGGTGAACTGGGGCCCCACCGCGAAGGGTGTCGACTATCTCTATCTCGACCGCCATCTTCTCGATTTCGGCAAGACCCTCAAGATCGAAGCCGGTGGGGGCGACGCCGCGGGCGCAATCTTTGATGGGCGCATCATGGCGCTCGAAGGCCGATTCTTTCGCGTGCGCCCGCCGGAGTTGCTCTTCCATGCGGAAGATCGATTGCAGGATCTCCGCATGACGCGCCGCACCCGCGCCTTCGAATCGGTATCGGACTCCGATATTTTTCGGAAGATCGCGTCGGAGCATGGCTTGCAGACGAATCTCGACGTGAATGGGCCCCAATACAAAACTCTTTCACAAGTGAATCAAAGCGACCTGGCCTTTTTGCGCGAACGCGCCCGCGCCGTCGACGCGGAGTTGTGGATCGACGGCTCGACCTTGCACGTGCAGGCCAGGGCGCGCCGCAAAACGGCGGATTTGACCCTGAAATTCGGCGAGCATCTTTACGAATTTTCCGTCCTCGCGGATCTCGCGTTGCAGGTCACGGGCCTCACGGTCAGCGGCTGGGACG
>DATLVJ010000671.1:0-2041 GCA_035577585.1 Candidatus Limnocylindrales bacterium | reverse complement strand
ATTTTCTGGCAAGGGCGTCAAAGAGCGAGTTTGCGGGGTGGTGGACGGCGTCGATGCTGTTCGGGCTCTCGCATATTACGAATCTGGGATTTCCGAACTGGCGGTATGTGATTCTGGCGGCGATTGCGGGATTGTTCTATGGATGGACTTGGCGGAGGACGGGGTCGATTTTTGCTTCGGCGGTGGTGCATGCGGGAGTGGATGTTACGTGGCATTTTTTGTTTCGGACGATGTGAGAGTCGAGTGGAAAGGAATGAAAAAGATTTGACACAGAGGACTCAGAGGAAGCGCACAGAGGGCACGGAGACAATAAGCACGGCCCAAACCTTGCACGAGACACTGAGTAAGAAATCCGAAACTAGTCGGGGAACCAGTTGCTGCGGTAGGCGATCCACCAGCTTAGGGCGAGGATGGGGAAAGTGGCGACGATGGCCCAAAGGAGAGGGAGAGTGAAGTCTGCGAGGAGGCCTAGGGCGGCGAAGAGGAGCCAGAAGATTTTGCGCTGCATGGGGAGAGTTTAGCGCAGATGCCAGGCGCGAAGAGTACGGTCAGGAGTGACTGTGCCCCAAATGCGAAGAAGGATTTAACACCGAGTGCACAGAGGCAAGAGCGCCGAGGTCACAGAGAAGAGGAAAGCTAGGCAAGGAGGGAGAAATGAGGTACAAAGCGGGCACGGTTGGGGGTGAGTTGCGGTAGGACGGAGGGTGGAAATGGCAGTGAACGATGGGGCTAGTTCGGCGCGGGGGTTTCGGGTGCATAGGCGGGAGGTGGAGGATGGCTGGGTGGTGGAGTGCTTTGGGAGATTGACGAGCGAGAATGTGCCGCTGTTGAAGATGGAAATGCTGGCGGCTTGCGGGAAGAAGGGGCGGATTGTTCTGGATTTGAAGGAAGTGCCGATGATGGATAGTTCGGGGCTGGGGGCGGGGGTGACGCTGCATGTATCGGCGCGGACGAGGGGATGCAAGCTGGAAGTGGTGAACGCGAGCCGGCAGATACGGGAATTGTTCAGCATGACGAATGTGCTGGGATTGTTTGAGGAGACCGGGCGGCATGGGCGGAGGATGATGTAGGAGATTGAGAGGGCATGAAAATAATGTTAGCGGATGGCAGAGAAAACTAGTCCATCCAAAGGTGGACGCTACGGGAAAAACGGAAGGCGGCCTACCCTTCGCGAAAATCGCTCAGGGCAAGGAGCCGCCAATACATGGAGAAGCGCGTGATTGACGAGGAGCGGGGAACAATGTCGGAGCGGGTGGGGTACGCGTGGAAGAATTTTGAGGACCAGCAGGCGATTATCCGGGCGGCGGATTTGAAGGCTGGGTACCTGGTGACGTTTCTTTTGTTTTTTGGGGCGAGCACAATTCCGCTGGGGAAAGAGGTGCTGCCGGCGTTGCGGTGGGTTAGCGCGGGAGAGATCGCGGCCAGCGGGTTGTATGCGGCGAGTTATGTGGTGTTCGCACTGGGATTTGTGCGGGCGCTGTATCTGATTTCACATGTGCTGACGCCGCGGATAGCGCGGCATCATGCGCGTCCGGCGGATGGGAGAGAGTTGCTGTATTACGAGCACGTGGTGAGGCATGAGAACAGCGCGGCATATTTTGAGGCGATGGCGAAGGTGAGTCCGGAGGAGATGCTGCGGAATGTTACGGACCAGGTATATGAGCTGGCGATGATTGTGAAGGCGAAGGTGGATAGTTTGCGGGCGTTTTCGCAGGCGTTCAAGATAACGCTGGTGGCGTGGTTTATAAGTACGGGAGTGGGATTTTGGATTATGACTTGGATGAAATAACGGCACCCCAACAGAGCAAGACGCACTTGAACAATCCTTGTAACTCTCAACGATTATGATCGGGTTGAAGTCTTGCCGCGGTCCCTCCGCATCATGGCCGACGCGCCGAAGTGCGGGGCGAAAGAGAAAATCGGCCATTCCGGTCGGGATGACAGAACCAGAAAAACAACACTACTCCTGAGGTAGCAGGACGATCTTACCGGAGACTTGGGACTTTTCCAGCAATTCGTTGGCGCGGGCGGCTTCGCGAAG
>DATLVJ010000670.1:0-6948 GCA_035577585.1 Candidatus Limnocylindrales bacterium | reverse complement strand
TTCTTCACCAACTCCGCTCTCGGTCAGAAATTACCGGGTGACAAAGATCCTCCCCGGGCACAATTCAAAAACAAGGCCGCTATCGTAGAGTACGTCAAGAAATCCTTTGCCGACGGCGCGGCGGCGATAAAATCCAAGGGCGACGGTGGGATCTCCGATGCGGTCGTTGATCCCTTCGGTTATGACGATCCGCAGCACGCGGGCAAAGCACAGATTCGACTTAGCGAACTGGCCCACAATCTAATCGAACATTCGGGCGAAGTTTACGGCCAGTTGAGTGTCTACTATCGTGTGGCAGGTATGACTCCTCCGGAGTCGCGCCCGAAGAAATAGAAACTTCAGTTTTTACTGCAAAACGCGCGAAGAGGTCGCTCAACTCCTGATAAGTTGGATTACCGGACATGTTCGATCTAGTACCCACTTCGCCGGTTACCGAGCTAACCAGGACCCATCTGTGAATCGAGAGTTTTTAGGGTATGCTTCGGCCCATGGGCGCGCTGGTCAACAGTTCGACGGTGGACACGAACCGCGAAAGAGTTCATCGACGCTGGTACATTACGAGACTCGTCGCCGCTTTACTTGGTGCTTGCGGCTTCGGTCTGGGCTGGAGCCGAAGCGGCAGTGCCCCTGTACAATCACAAAAAAGGAAAACAACCATGAGCCAGAAAGGCCGAATCCTCGGCATCGGCGGTATCTTCTTCAAGTCCGCGAATCAGCAACAAATGAAGGATTGGTACGCAAAACATCTCGGCTTCGCGGATAGCGGCCACGGTGTGATGCTGCCGTGGCGTGAAAAAGACAATCCTGAAAACGAGCAGATGACAATCTGGAGCGTTTTCCCCGGCAACACCAAATACTTCGAACCTGGCCCAGCCTCGTTCATGGTGAACTACATCGTCGACGACCTCCCAGCACTGCTCGACCGCCTAGCGAAAGAAGGCGTCCGCATCGACCCTAAGCGCCAAGACGAAAGCTACGGCCGCTTCGCCTGGATATACGATCCCGACGGCAACAAAATCGAACTGTGGCAACCGCTCCACTAACAGAGACCCATGGCGATGTGTCAGGGGCAGTCAGCCAAGCTTATTGCTGCATAATCAGTGGCGAGTAGTGGTTGAGAACCAACCGCCAGTGCCCTTGCTGCTTTACCCATACTCTCGTAAAGCGGTTGTCACGGGGGACAGCTTTGCCTCTGTCTTGCCCGTTCATTGTGGAGCGGCCAGTCTCGACAGCCGTGTTTCCGTAGATGCGCACCTGAACCTCGTCGGTGGTGATGGACTGAAATTTCAATGCCCCGGATGCAAAATCTGAAATCACCTGCGGCTTGGTTCTCACGGCGCCGCTTGGCCCTACGCCGATAAAATCAGCAGCATAGATGCGCTCAAGGGCCGCCACGTCAGCATCGATCTGCGCCTGAATGCGTTCATGATCCAGTTGCCTTATGACCTGCTCAATGCTTACTCTTCGATCCCCGCTCGCGCTCGGTCTTTGTCCTAGGGCGATAAAAGCCGTCGTAAAGCCCAGGACGGCTATGACAATTGTTCGTCTCATGGAGAGTTCACCTTAATTACTTACTGGCGCACATCGTAACACCCAACCACTAAGATCCTGATAAATCGGCAAACCGGAAAGGTGCCTTCCAGTACTTGACCTTACCGATTACCCCGTCAGACGTTACATTTGCCTCCGGCTCCCTTTTCAATTTTCCGATGATATTATCTCGCCCGCTGGTCGCCATCTGGCATACAAGAGATACCTGTACCTGATGAACTGGAACACCAACGGAGGATAGGGCGATGCGCATCGCGAGTGTGAGTCACGTGGTTTTTGCGGCGATTATGATCGCCATTGGAATCGTTGGCCTGATCAAAGGCGATTTCACCCCGGTGTGGGATCCCATACCCCAGGGTTCGCACGCTCTGGCCTATCTTTGCTCTTTCATCTCTCTAGCAACTGGCATCGGCCTGCTCTGGCAGCGTACAGCCGCCGCGGCTGCCCGCTTGCTCTTCGCCAGTCTCCTGCTTTGGTTGCTGCTGCTGAGAGTGCCCAACATCATCCTCTCGCCCACTTTCGGAGTTTTCTGGCCCGGCTTTGAGACTGGGGAGATGTTGGCGGGCTCCTGGGTCCTGTATGCATGGTTCGCTGCTGACTGGGACAGGCAGCGCCTCGCCTTCGCCACCGGAAAAAAAGGCCTCCGCATCGCGAGAGTGCTCTACGGCGTAGCCCTGGTCTTCTTCGGCTTTGCTCATTTTTTCGATCTCAAGGATACCGTTTCGCTGGTGCCAGGCTGGTTGCCATGGCATGTGGCCTGGGCCTATTTCACTGGCGGTGCCTTCATCGCGGCGGGCGTGGCGGTTCTTATCGGCGTGTACGCACGGCTGGCAGCCGCACTCGCGGCGTTGCAGATGGGCATGTTCACACTGCTGGTGTGGGTACCCATCGAAGCGGCAGGCTCCAAAGACGCCTTCCAATGGAGCGAGACTTTCGTCTCTGCGGCGCTCACGGCCGGTGGCTGGGTGGTTGCGGATTCCTACCGCGACATGCCCCGGTTCGCCGCGCACAGGCGCTAACACGGGCTATGCGGCGGAATGGGGCCATGGCCCGAGACCGGCACGATAGATTCGATGCTGTGTTTCCACGCGGACGGAGGTCAAGTCCTGGTTTGTCGGCTACCGAACATCTTCGATCCAGTACCCACTTCTCCGGTTACCGCGTTTATCGGGACCTTAGCGATTAGTTCCGACTTCCCGACAATCCACACTTTATTTGTGAAGCACAAATCGTTGCGGCACAACGACCATCAAGTCTCGCTACATTCAAACCTCTCGGGGCGTGTGGCACGCAGTTTTGAAGGTCTACTGCGCTTTGGGAAAACGCGAATCGTGCCCTGCTACACATTGCCAGCGTCCGTCGCGATAGACAAAGATATCAGTAAACCGCGTTTTCCCCGTAGGCCGGTCATTCTCAATATGCACACCGATGCCGCGGACGTAAGCTACATCACCATATATGTGAGCATGCAAATCCGTTAGCTCATCGTGGCCGTTGCTAGGCTTCGCAACGCTGGCCAACATCGTGGACCGGTTGATGAGTGAACCGTCAAAGTCGGCCTCTTCGAATTCATCCGCTAGGATGCACCCCAGCGCAGCAGGGTTATGCTGCTCCACAGCTCGTACCCACGTGTGTTCGATTTGAACCAATGCGGCTTCGTCCTTCACTTGGCCAGTCGGGCAAGTTGCACCATGTGCCGATGAGCACAACAGCAACAAGGAGAAAACGACCTTCATGAGACACTTCCTCCGTAGACGGGCAGACACAACCCAGCCAATCACTTTTTGACGACAAAAACTGCCAAACGTTAGCGGATTTGTGACAGCAGCGGCTCAAGAATGGGTCCTTGACCTCTGAGAACAAATGACGGGCCACTCGGAAATAATCGCAAGTGCGGTGCCTGGTTAGTCGGCTTACCGGACAAGTTCCGTACCAGGACTTGATCTGTCCGGTTACGGCGTTAATCAGGCACTGGCGGACATCCATTGAGAGTCGCCGCATCCAATGATATTTTGTCAAGCACTGGCGTTACGGATCCGGTGTGGAGGGCAATGATACTCGCGGCTGCGATTGAGGGTTCGTGGTTAATGATCCTGGCAATAGCGGCCATTCTAGGCCCATACCTGCTTGCCAAGCTGATCGTGGCGTGCAGGAGGCGGAATTAGAGCCATTGCTATGATGCGCGGAAGACCCGATGGATAATCTTTCCAAACCCGAGCGAGCAAACTCGGCAAGAGCGGAGATAAAAAGACCGCTGCTGCGACTGGCGGTATTCTTTTTCGTTCTTTTCACAACCCATTGGCTGCTGCATTTGTTCCATCCAATTGGGGTACAGTGGTTTTTCTTAAGCCTTGCTCTTGGCACGCTCGCAGCTTCGGTAGCTGTCTCCCGATTAATCCCGCTGCTCGAAAGAGGATTCAGAGACTAAGCATCGCTAACTCTGCGTTGGAGAGAAGTTGATGGGCCACGACCTGAAAACGATTGTCAGTGATGGAAACAAGGCAAAGTTTTCTCACTACCGAGATGGCAATTTCTTTTACGTGGTCAAGGTCCAGGACCTGGCGTACAGCTTTCCAATCCCAATCGACGATGCGAAAGGCACGACGTTGTTCGCCGAGTTCAAGGCTATTACCCTGATGCGCTGGATTCGCAAAGCTATCGAAGACAAGACTTTCCAACTGGTGAAATCATGAAGCCACTATCACGGGGTCAGTACCCGTACCCACTTGTCCGGTAAGGGCGTTAATCAGGACCTAAGCTGGGGTTTGAAGGTCACCTATTCCCAGCCGAATAATTCACACCATTTATGACCAAGGCAGGTCGAATCTGCATTAATGGCTCGTACGTGTAGAAACCGGGCGTGAGCGTAGCTCGGGATTCGGACTTTAGGTTGTGTAGGTCTAAACTGGAACCCTCTTCGTCCTGAACACACAGACTTGCAACGGCGATTTTCCCCTTGGCCATCAAGGTGAGGCAAGTATCTCCGAGGCCCTCTTGCCCTAGCCTTGCTGCGATGTTCCCTGACTGGCCTCTCAGAAGAAATTCATTGGCCTCGACGGTTCTAGGATGTCTCCTCCAATTTGCAAGAGTTAGAGCCGCGAGGCACAGTAGTGCGAAGCCAAGGACGCATCGTGTCCAGAAAATGTCCTTACGCAATTCCTTCACTTGTGAGACCAAGTCGGATTCAACGTCCATTTAGCACCTCGCAATTCAAACTATGTGAAGCGCCGATTATACCGAATGGTTTTCTCAAGTCCTGGTAAGTCGGCTAACCGGACATCTTCGATCCAGTACCCACTTTTCCGGTTACCGCGGCAATCAGGACTTAACGAGCCTCATCGTCATCTTTGATAGCATCTCTGCACTTCGTGCGACAATTAGACCGCAAACTGGTTTTATGCTGAAATTCAGGCGTAGCTATCTTCGACAATGACTTCATCTCTGTTGGATCGCTCTCAATATCCGTGCCTTGGCGACAGTGTGTATCTGAATCAAGCATCGTTGGGATTGATTGGGCAGCCAGCCGTCGCGGCAATGAACAGCTTCCTTGAGAATGTGGCGAGGCATGGCAATCTCTATATGTCTGACAGCGATGAGATCAACTACGGGCACGCTCTTAGGGGAGTTGCAGGCAAATTATTTCATAATGATCCGTCACGCATCGCTATTCTTGCAAGTGCAAGCGAACTGCTCGGACAATTTCCTTTCCTATTTCGTCTCAAACCCAATGCCACAATTCTCACAGTGTCCTCCGACTTTCCCGCAATTAGTCGCCCGTGGATTCGCCTGTCTTATTCTGAAAAAATCCGTGTTCGTTTTATCGATGACCTTCCTGATCGTGATCTGACAAATGCGATCATTAACGCTATAGACGAAACCACCGCCGGCATAGCTGTTAGCAACGTGCAATACGCCACGGGCACCCTCGTGGATGTTCGTCGCCTGGCCGAAAGTGCACGGAAGGTGGGCGCATTCCTGATTGTTGACGCGACCCAAGCGGCCGGTGCAATGCGGGTGGATACATCGACGCTCGAAGCTGATGCCGTGGTCACCAGTGGTTATAAATGGCTTGGCGGACACGGGGGCGTCGCTCTGGCAGCCGTATCTGAGTCCTTACTGAAACAGCTTCCGATTTTGCCAGGTTGGATGGGTGCCCCGGATCCTTTTGACTTCGAGGCTAAATCAGTTTTCTTCGCGTCCGATGCTCGACGCTTTACGCAGTCCACTATGTCGTATGTCTCGATGGCAGGTCTTACTGTTTCTATCGAACAGCTGTTGTCCTTGGGGGAAAACCGGATTGAAGCGCATGCACGTCAATTGGCCGCGATGCTGGTTGATGGTGCTCGCGAGTATGGCTGGGAACCATTTCATGACGTTCAAGCCGTGGCCGCATCTCCTCACATCATTTCGCTCGGACACCGCCGAAAACACCCATTGGAAACCGTGCAGAAACTCCGTGACCAGAAGATTATATGTTCGGCGCGCTGCGGACGGATCCGAGTCTCCCTTGCTCCCTACAACGATGCAAGTGACGTGATGAAGTTTATTCAAGCGCTCGCAGGGTTTCATGCCGCATGAACTCCCTCACCGATTCGCGACCGGCGGGAAGGAACTTGGGTGCCGCACCCTTGGTTTGGAAGGGTGCGGGCTTTGACTTATCTTTATCTACGCTAACTTGTGATTTGAACGGCGCTCCGATTTCTGCTTGAATACCCCAACGGGGAGTCATCGTGAAAATCTACAACCTCGCAGGCTATCTGATTATTTTGTGCTACATGCTGGCTTGTCTCTATTTCGCCCCAGCCCATTTGGGGCCCTGGCTCGGGATGCTCATCGGCGGAGTCTATTTTATTTTCTGTTGGTTTATGGGCGGCTTGTATCTCGCCGACGTCCTTCATCTGGGAATCGCTCATCGCTCGCTCGACTACAAGGAATGGTTCACAAAAGCCGTCACCGTCGTCAACAACACCTTCGCCATCTACGTCGATCCGATCGCCTGGGTAAATCGCCACAGATTGCATCATAAACATTCCGACCATCCCGGCGATCCCAACAAACTCTCAGCCGATGGCTTTTGGCGAACCCTGTATCTCTGCGTCATGCCCTACCAGTGCGCGGAAAATTTGGCCGGTGACAAAATTCTGAAGTCCCGGACATTCCGCGTCGTTGCGAATCCGGTTTTCGCAATCCTTGCGCAAGCCTTCAGTTTTTATCTCTTATGGAAGTTGGTTGGGGATCTGAAGTTTACCCTGGTGATGTGGCTGGGCATCCGTATTTTTTCACTCTGGGTAAATATGATCCAAAACTATTGGACCCACACTCGAACCTTTGGCTACCGCCGTTACCACGATGACGGCGACAGCGCCATGAACATCGGCGAATGGCTCCCCGTAACCG
>DATLVJ010000669.1:0-6259 GCA_035577585.1 Candidatus Limnocylindrales bacterium | reverse complement strand
GATCCGCGCGCAGCAGTTCCATCCAGTGTGCGACGTCATTCTCTATATCTCCATGCAGATAATGCAGCGCCCCCAGCCCGATCGCCAGTAGCCCGATCCCGTTCACGAACTTCAGCGCCGCAATCGCCATCAGCCCGCGGTGTTTCTTATGCCCGCTCTTCTCCGTCGTCATGGGTAACTGACTTTACCACGCCTCTTCCGCTCCGCCACCTGCGCTCCCAGCTTCGTTGCTCTTCCAGTGGCCCCATTTCCCATTTCCATTTTTCGCCCCAAAAGAAACTTTCGATTGTCCTTGACTTGCACACCTGCGAAGCACACGATGCATTCAGGTTTCGCAGTTCCAACGTGAAACGCCCAGTCCCGATTCCCAGCGAAGTTTCATTCAAGGTCTAGTCCCGCATCGAGCGCTAACAGGGTAGAACCCCAAAGGGTTTCTTTCTATTCCCTCGCGCGGGGCCCGCCTCCTGTTCGACGTACAGGTCTACAAACCCAGGACGCCAGTGGTTCCATAACAACTCCAGTTCGCCGCACGCGAGCTGGTAACTCGCATTTCCTTTAAGGAGAACCCCATGTCTGACCAAAATAAAAATGTTGTCCGCCGTCTCTTTGATGAACTCTGGAACAAAGGCAATCTGCAGGTTGCGGATGAACTCATAGCCCCAACGTATCAGCACCACGACGCTTCCACGCCCGATCTGGGCAAAGGTCCCGAGAGCGAGAAGAAGCGCGTCAATCTGTATCGCAACGCGTTCCACGATCTTCGCCTGAATATCGAAGAGCTTTTTGGGGAAGGCGAAACTGTTGTGGCTCGCTGGTCCTGCCGCGGCGTTCATAACGGCGATCTCAACGGCATTGCGCCCACCAACAAGCAGTTCGCCATCACCGGCGTAACCATCTGCCGCTTTGACCACGGCAAGATCGTCGAAGGCTTCGTCAATTGGGATGCTCTCGGCCTCATGCACCAACTCGGCGTCGTCCCCGAGCCCGTCAAGGCCATGGCCGCCGCAAGGTAGCCACTCCGCCTCCTGTACAACGCCGCCACGCGGCGTCTTTGTAGGGCCCGCCCTCCGCTTGCCCTGACGCAGGAAGGGATGCGGGCCACTCTTCGCCCAGATAGCCTGCCCGGTACGCTCTTTGTACGGGGCAGGCTCTTCTTTTTCTTCTCATGTCATCCCGACCGGAATGGCCGATCTTCTCTTTCGTTCGCGCCGCGCGAACGTCGGCCATGAAGCGGAGGGACCCCGGCAATATTGATCCCCACCGAGTTCATGATCACACCCACCACGCCGCCCTCCCCTCCTCGCTTCCCGGCCTCAGGGCAAGCCGAAACTCTGGTCACCCTTCGCGTCTTTGTGATTGCGGAGCGGGGGACGATTGCTCGTTCGAACAACCGAAAGCGACGGGTGGGCGGGTGGCACACCCTCTGTGGGTTGAGCTCCCCTGGGCGGCCTTCGATAAAAGCGAAGGCCACCCACCGGGTCGCGGCGAATCTGCGAGGCTCTGACCCTAATCCTCCTTATCGCCTTCGTCGTCTCCCGTTGCGCGCATGGCGTGTCTCGAAACATAGTCCGCCACGGCTCTGCCAAGGGTGTTTGCGCGCACGCAGGAGGTTCGAAAGTGAATGCCTCCGAACACGCGCGCGTTCGCGATTTCCGCCACTGCGTCTGAAAAACTCACAAACGAACGAGTCTTTCCCGGGGCTGTTTCCGAGGTGAGACTAAACGCTGTGTTCTCTCCAAATCTGGCGGCCAGGATGAACGCCGCGGATCCACTCACCGTGGAATGGCCCGAGGGATACTCGGGATGCGCTGGAGTGCCGCCGGGAAAGAAGTCCAGCCAGGGTATCCAGGCTGGGTCCGAATCCGCGGGGGTAAACCCGTCCCGGATCGCGGTGATCGGCCGCCAGAAAACGTAGCGGTACTTTCCGTCCCAGCACGCGATTGCGGCGTCGGCCATCGTGACATTCAGTAACGCGAACAAGTGCGCATTTTCGGTAAAGGACAGCCCGCGCTCCACGGAAATCTGTGCGGCAATGCGGTTCCAAAAAAGCGGAGTGTTGCCCGCCCAAAACAGCGCCAGGTCCGATTGATCCTGCGTGCGCCCCGATCCGGAGTAGACGCCCATCTTAAACAGCTCGTCGAGATCAGCAGCATACTCCGGGCTGGTGAGCCCCGGTGGTGGTGGCAAACGGAACTGCGAAGGCCGTCTCAGCACCCACGGCGTCATCGTGGCGAACTGAGGTCCCGCCCCGGACAGTCCAGGCAATTGGTTGGGCAACCCCTGCGGCGTCGGGCGCCAGGCGCCGATGGCCGCAGGTGTTCCCACGATACTCTGCACGCCGAGAAACGGCGGCGGCGCGGGTGCAAACCCATCGGTCAGCCTCCAGGCCCAAATGGCGTCCGCAACCGTTTGTCCCCAGGCGACCCCGGCGGCGATGGAATTAGCCCTTTCGGTGGAGGCCAGTGCCGCAATCGATGCGTCGCGCTGCGCCGTCAGCGTAGCACTCTGGGCCGGATACAAATCCACTAAGATGACATACGCCGCCTGAATCGCGGCCGCCCGCGGAGAGGCGTTGCGCGGTGCGGCCGGCCTCACATGGATCGGCTGAAAACGCGGATCAATGCCATTCACCGCGTCGAACACGGATGCGGAAACCAGAGCAACCACCCGGCTGGTTACAAGCGGATTTGTGCCGCCGGCAAGGACCGTGGTGTTCATGACTCCGATCCATTCGAGCACCGTGTCGGGACCGGCTGCCGATACCGGCAAGGGACCGGCAGCGAGCATCGCCACACTCAAGATCAACAACGCGCTACAAATCGTGGTTCCGGCACCTCGCCGGCGGACCAACAGAAAATGGCCCAAGTTCATCTTGGTTAATTCGCGGATCATTGTCTCCTCCTGGTAAATGGAGGCAGCGTTGTGGCGGGCTAGCGGGCAGTTTGCTTTGACCTGGCAAATCGCGCGTCAGCAGGTAAGCGCTACCGTGGGGCACCAACTCGTCGGTAGCAGTGGCGAGTTGTTAACCTTCTATGCCTATTAAACGCTCAAGTCAAGTGAATCTGTTGCCACTTCTGGCCGGCGTCCCAGGCCACCCGTCCTGTTTTGTCAGTCATCCCGACCGTAATGGCCGATTTTCTCTTCCGTTCGCGCCGCGCGAACGTCGGCCATGGAGCGGAGGGACCGTGGCAATACCCATCACGACCCAGCCCACGGTCACGTCCACCCACCGACCCGCCCGCACCTCTTCGCTTGCCCTCTTTTCTGTGCCAGCACGCCGTTAACACCTTCGTGCTTACTGAGGCCACCCTCCGCGTCGTTCTGATTAGGCGGGCGGGCCAGCTTTCGCGGATTGAGCTCCCTTCGCGGGTGGTACACCCTATGGGCTCAACTCTCCTGGATGCCTTCGCTTTTATCGAACACCACGCAGCTTGTTCCCGCTCTGCCTTCAATGCTAGCTTTCTTCCATACATTCCATGAAACGAAACTTCATGACTGGGGTGTGGATCGTGTTCATGCTGCTGCTTCTCCGGACCGCATGGCGCGAACGTGAAACCTATCCACTGCGCTGGAGCGGCTACGGCGGTTCCCACGCACCGACGATTTTCCTCGGCGCTGTACTTGTCATCGCGCTCTATTTTTGGTGGTCAAATCGCCGCGATTCCAAATAAGCTTAGCGGATGGCGCACGCTATGTGGATTGAATGCCTCTGGGGTGGCCTACCCTTTGCGACGTTTGCAAAGGGTGGGTCCGCTCTTCGTCTTAGCTCTCCGATCAAGACTCACCCCCCTCATTCGGCCGATCCCCGCACAGAATGTGCAAGTTAAGGCTATTGTCGCGTTCTAAGGGCGTAGCCTCTTGGCGGGTGGCGCAGCCTTTCTAGATTGAACTCTCCTGGGTGGCCTACCGTTTGCGACGTTTGCAAAGGGTGGGTCCGCTCTTCATGCTCGCGGATTGCCCGGCCGCCAGCCTCTTGCCGCGTCGAGCGAGCGGCGTGTTTAGCCTTCGCGCGTCTCGCCTGCAACTTGAAAACATATCGGTTGCATTGAATATCGATAACTACTATCGTTGACCAATATCAAATGAGAGAATTAATCTGGAATACGCTGCTTACCGCGCAGATGAACGGCTGCTACTGGAGCCGGCTAGCCAGCCGGTTTGCCCGACGCGAGAAATGGATCAAGATCTTTCTGGCAATCACGTCTTCTGGGACCGTAGCGGGCTGGACTGTTTGGAATGACTATGCCATCGTCTGGAAAGCTCTCTCGGCTTTGTCCGCTGTTCTCGCGGTCAGTCTGCCAGTTCTGGACTATTCCGGGCGCGTCACTCTTCTGAACAAGATTTCAAGCAAGTACGCTCAACTCCGCTTGGGCTATGACCAGTTGTGGGCCCAGATTGATGTATTGACACCGGATTCCTTCAATCTTATGCAGGCTGAGCTAACCAAGAAGGAAATTGAGTTGTCCGATCTGCAAGTCAACGAGCCTGACGATCGAGAATTGCTGGTTCACTGCCAAACAGAAGTTTTGCAATCCCGTGGCCTACCTAACGTCTGACGTAACTGGAGGTAGCTCTATGTCAAGTACAGTCAAGCTCCCGGAGCCTAAAACGGGCAAGGGTTTTGGTAAGCGAGCTACCAAGGATCCCCCGAAGGCCTGGCCGCCTCCTCCCCCGCCTCCAACGGTGCCGCCACCGAAGAAATAAAGCGGGCGGGCCAGCTTTCGCGGATTGAGCTCCCTTGAAAGCCTTTCGCGGTGGTCGAAGCCCGCCCAGAATGTGCAAGTTACGGCTATTGTTCCGTTCTAAGGGTGTGGCCTCTTGGTTGGGGCTACCCGTGGGCCATTGCGCTCCAGCTCCCTTGGTGCCAAAATCACCACATTGCTGGAGCCAGAAACATTCCGCCGCTCCCCGGTGTCTAATACCTAGAGCGGACAAAGGTTGGGGCAGGTGGTAAGCAGAGATGCCCAACCCAGCAGTGCCAGCAAGCCCCAGGTTGCCATTCGCGGGTGGGGCAGAAAGGCCGACCGTGTCCGATTGGGCCAGCGCACTCTCGTGGGGTAGAGACGAATCCGAGCTTGTCACTGAGCTGCAAGCCGGCTCCGAGACCGCATTCGACTGGCTCGTCAATCACTACCACGCTCCCGTCTACAACCTGATCCTCGGGATGCTGGGAGACACCGCCGACTCCGCCGACGCCGCGCAGGAAGTTTTCTTGAAAGCCTTCAAAGGAATTCGCAGCTTTCGCCAGGGCAGCTCTCTGAAAACCTGGCTCTATCGCATCGCCATTCGCGAAGCCCTGAATCACCGCCGCTGGTTCAAGCGCCACAATCAGAAAAACGTCTCCATCGACGCCGAGCCCGCCGAAGGCTGCGCCCCAATCGAGATTGAAGATCTAAGCGCAACTCCGTTCGAGCAGCTCGCTGCCCACGAAATCCAAGTGGCAGTCCAGGGCGCTCTCCAGCAGGTCCCCGACGTCTTCCGCAGCGCCGTGATCTTGCGCGACATTGAAGGCCTTAGCTACGAGGAAGTCGCGGAAGTCCTCGAATGCAGCGTCGGCACCGTGAAGTCGCGCATCCTCCGCGGCCGCCGCTCGTTGAAAGAAATTTTGCAGCCGCTGCTGGCGGAAAAATCGCTGGAGAACAAAGCCGCCGAACGCGACACGCAGTCTTCCGAAACGCATTGGCACCGTGCCGAAGAGGTCCGCCAGGCTGCGGCAATCGCGGGGGGAACGAACTACTCCCCGCATCAGGTGGGTCTGCAATTGGCCTACGTACGGGTTTCGACGCCGGAAACGGCAGAAAATATGACGCGCCCGCAGACAGCGCGCGAGGAGCAACCATGACGTGCGATAGAGTCCATCGCCGCCTCGCCGGTTATCTGGACGATGCGAGTGTATCGGCGGCGCGCTCGGCAGAGCGCGTAGCCATCCGCCAACACTTGGAAATTTGCGAATCGTGCCGCGAAGAGTTGCAGCGCTACCGCAAGCTGGCGGTTTTGATGTCGCGAGTCCCGCGCGCCGTCCCTCCCGGCGATCTCGCCGTAAAAATTAAAGTAGCGGCCGCGCAGTCGCAGCCTACCCAGGATTGGAGCGGCCGGTGGCAGTGGGTGAAAGACCGCTCGGAAATTTTGATGGACAACGTGTTTCGTCCGCTGACCGTGCCGGCGACGGGCGGATTTTTCTCCGCGATCGTGATTTTTGTGTTTGTTCTGCAGATGATGCTGCCGGGGATTTCGGTGCAGGCGGATCCGAACGATGTGC
>DATLVJ010000668.1:0-3062 GCA_035577585.1 Candidatus Limnocylindrales bacterium | reverse complement strand
ATACTGAGGGGGCATTGATTTTTGTGTCCAGATGTACTCAGCGCTACGGGGGAGGGAGAATTGGTTTTTGGCACACCAATCATAGCAGGATACTACCACAGGGCGGTGTGCAGAACAAATGGTACTGACGCGCTTGCGCAGTCGACCGAGCCGTCATAGGTAAAAGTCAGGTTCGATAGTTTCCAGTGCAACAATAACCGCCGTCCGGGATGGACTTGACCAAAATCGAAAACGCTTCGTTCACCTCCGCCTCAACTTCGCGATCCTGTTTCGCTAACTGCGCCAGAGTAATAATACATGTCCGCGTATAAATAAACGACATGGCACCAGTTATCACAGGCGACCATATAACTTTCTTGGATACGTGAAAAATCCCGATAACCTTTAGTGCGAGCAAAGGCTCTTACTCAGAGGATTGGCGCGTGGAACACGCACCTGCCAGAAGCGAACTCGCTTAGCCTCGCAATCGCGGGACGAATCGTCAGATTCGGGCGCCTCGCCTTGAACATGAATCGCCGAATATTTTTTCAGACTGCTGCTGCGCTTGCCTTGCTGTTGTCCCTGACAGTGCGGGCAGGGGATTGGCCGCAGTTCCGCGGGCCTCTCGGGAATGGTGTCGCTCAAGAGTACAAAGCGCCGCTCCATTGGGGACCGACGAATAACGTCCGATGGAAAGCGACACTCCCAGGTCCGGGTAACAGCAGCCCCATCGTTTCGCATGGGCGCGTCTTTGTCACTTGTGCGGAAGACTCGGGCAAGAAGCGAAACCTGTACTGCTTCGACCGACGGACGGGCAAACAACTTTGGATGCAGACCGTTGAGTTTCCCATCGTTGAACCAACGCATCAATCGAATCCCTACTGCGGGTCAACTCCCGTCGCCGACGGCGCGCGCGTGGTGGTCTGGCACGGCTCGCCCGGTGTCTTTTGCTACGACTTCGACGGCAAAGAACTTTGGAAAAAGGACCTCGGTGAAGTGCGCAATGAATGGGGCTACGGCTCCTCCCCGATCCTCCATCGTGGGAAGGTCATCTTGAACTTCGGTCCGGGCGACCGGGCCTTTCTGACCGCGCTTGACTTGAAGACGGGCAAACTGCTCTGGAAATACGACGAACCCGGCGGTCCGAAAACCCTCCTCAAAGGAAATTGGGGCTCGTGGTGTACGCCCATCGTGGCCAAGGTCGGCGGCAAGGATCAGATCCTTTGCAGCATGCTCACGCAGGTGGTCGCCTGCGATCCGAAGACCGGCGCCAGGTTATGGTTCGTCGAGGGATTGGCGGAAGAAAAAGTTGATCTGATCTATGCTTCGCCCGTAGTCTCCGCCGGAATCGGCGTCGCGTTCACGGGATGGGGAAACGGACCCACGATTGGTTTCAAGCTGGGCGGAGCCGGCGACGTGACCGCTTCCAACCGGCTGTGGCTGGAGAGACAGCCCCAACGGATTGGCTCGGGTGTGGTCGTTGATGGACTCGTCTTCATAGTCAACGCCGGACCAGGGACCGCTCAATGTATGGAATGCCAGACCGGAAAAATCCGGTGGACCGAGCGGCTCGACGGCGGAGAAAGCTGGGGTTCGGTCGTGATGGCAGCCGGGCGGTTGTATGTCACGAGCCGAAGAGGCGTCACCACCGTTTTTCGGCCCGATCCGGAGAAGTTCGAACTTTTGGCCATGAATGACCTGGGCGAGCCGAGCAACGCGACGCCAGCCATTTCCGACGGTCAGATTTTCCTCCGCACCGACGGGCACCTCTACTGCATCGCGGAGAACTAAGATTAGACGCGTTGTGCCAGTCGTTGTTCGCGACCTTTGCCGACATACAAAGACACCCGGAAAAAATCTGCGGACTGCTGGTGCCATTTTTTTAAAAACACACATGTCGTGTTATTTATACGCGGACATGTAGAGCACACCACAAAGAAAAGCGCATATCCTATGAAAGGATCCGAGGGCTTAAAATCAAGAAACATCAATTCCAATTCCCGGCGGACAATTCTTGAAGCCGTGTCCCTTCCGTTCTGCCACCGCTTCAACTTGATTTGCGGCGCTTCGCGATTTCGCGATTTTCGCGATTTTTAATTTCGTCGCTTCGAGATAAATTCGCGTCGGTTCCCAGCACCGCCCTTGTGGCTGTCTTCCAAAATGCCCCTGAATTGGCGGAAAAAACGGCCGGTTCCATTGGGTTAACGGACCCATTTCAAGGCGAAAGCTTCCCTCGACCAGGTTGGCACGGATATAGCAATACTCACATCGTCGGGGCGTGTGATAGGCTCCGGGTCCACTGGCCTGAGGAACATGTTTTACACGCATGAACCAATGAAGATGTTCGGTAGTGGCTCGAACAAAGAAAGGAAAACGCAATGCAAACACCTCAAGATGACTACTTCGCGTCCTATGGCAACCTGAAGCTGACGCGCGACGCCAAGGGCATACTGGTCGCCCAATTCCACAGCGACGGTGGGCCGTTCATTATGACGGCGCAATCTCACACGGAATTTGTCGATGCCTTCTACCGGATTGCTCAAGACCGAGCGAACAAGATCGTAATCCTCACGGGCGCTGGTGGGCAGTTCATTACTGATGTCGATTGGTCCTCTTTCGGCGATGCCTCCGATCCCGGCGTTTGGAGCCAGGTTCACGACGAAGGGGTTCAGGTTTTGGAAAACATAGCCAATATACGCGTGCCGGTCATCGCGGCTATCGAGGGACGTGCCCATGTGCACTCAGACTACGCGCTACTGGCCAGCGTCATTGTGGCGGCGGATGGTGCGACCTTTGAGGACGTGGCCCACTTCGCCGTGGGCGTTGCGCCCGGTGACGGAGTCTTTACTACCTGGAGTTATCGCGCTGGACCGGGACGAGCGGAGGCGTTCCTACTTAACCCACAGCCATTGACCGCGCGGATTGCGCACGAATGGGGAGTGGTTGCTGAGGTTGTTCCGAACGGAAAGGCCCTAAGCCGGGCGCGGGAGTTGGGCGAATTATACTTGAAGGTTCCTGAAGCGACGCGCCGCAATACGCGTGTCCATTTCATTCAGCCTTTGAAAGAGCGCATCGTGCGAGAG
>DATLVJ010000667.1:0-2606 GCA_035577585.1 Candidatus Limnocylindrales bacterium | reverse complement strand
GGATTTCTTGTAAGCACCGTGTAGATGAGCAGAGGCGGCCCGAGAAGGAGAATGTAGAGCGCGAGAAACACGCAGATGAACGCGGCACGGAGCATGGGCAAGTTATAAGTTATAGGTTTTCAGTTTTAAGTAAAGCAAGAGTTCTCCAACAGAATAGTGCGGGACCATTGATCGAAATTGTGGCTCAACGGCTGCGAGCGGTGATGGGGTCTGTGTTGCCGCGGAGCAGGCCTTCGCGGAGGTGCCTGGCACGATCGTCCGCGCCGGGCATTTCGGCGACTAGAAAGAATTTCTGGCGCACTTCGCCGAGCCGGATTTCGACGGACTCTTCTTTCTCCGCGCGCCGGATTCGCAGCCGGAGGAGGTCTCCAGGCTTTTGCTGGTTGGTCCAGCGCTCGAGGCGCCGTGGAACGTCACCATTATTCCAGCGGAGAATTTCGTCGCCGACTTGCAGGCCGATTTTGGCGGCCGGGCCATCGGCATCAATCGCGGCGACCCTCCACGGGGCCCCCGGTTCGCGCTGCGCAAGAAAACCCAGCGTGGGGCGCACGGATTCGTGGGTGCGGAGTTCCAGTCCCGCGCGGGCCAGCAAATGTTGGTAGGGCAAAGGATTCGCGCCGGAAACATAGTTGTCGAAAAAGTCCGCCAGCGATCCCCCCGTGAGTTTTTCCGATTCTAGGCGTATGTCCACCGAATCGCGATAGAACTTCCCTTCCCTGGCAAAGTCGGCATTCATGGCACGCAAAAGGTCGTCGAGGCTGCGCTGATTGTCGGTGCGATCGCGGAGAACAATGTCCAGGAGAAATCCCAGAACCTGGCCTTTTGTGTAATAGGAAACGCTGCGTTGCGGCTGGTTGTAGAGAGCGTATTTTTCGAGCCAAGCGTCCAGGCTGGACTGTTCGGCGCTTTGCCACTGCTCTGCCGGCCGCGATTCGATTTCCGTGATCTGCTGGCTCAGGTCCTGCAGAAATTCCTGTTTGCTCCAGATGCCCGTGCGGACGAGTGCGAATGAGCTGAATGTATTGGTGACGCCTTCGGCGAACCACAGCGAGCGGGTGTACATTTCGCGTGTGCGATCGACGGGCTCCAGCGAGGCCGGGCGGATGCGCTTCACGTTCCAAAGATGGAAGAATTCGTGAGCGGAAACATTGGGCAGCAAGGCCCCTGAGGGAATGTTGATCGCCGTTGAGTTGGCATGCTCCATGCCGCCGCCGCTTCCGTTGGCTGCTTTGCCGATGTGAAAGATAAACGTGTAATCGGGATAGGGCGCGCCGTCCATCAACCTGATTTCGTAGG
Source organism: Candidatus Limnocylindrales bacterium (assembly GCA_035577585.1). Classification (GTDB taxonomy): domain Bacteria; phylum Acidobacteriota; class Terriglobia; order Acidiferrales; family UBA7541; genus Acidiferrum. The sequence continues at coordinate 1,310 of DATLVJ010000667.1, read as the reverse complement.
CGCAGATTTTGCGCAGCTCGGCTTCCACGTCGTGTTTTCTGTAATCGTCGCCGTGGATGACCACGCGGACGCGCGGCACGAGATCGGGCAGGGTAAATTCTTCGAAATGCGAAATCTCCATGGGCGAATCGGCGAGCGCCCCAAAAGTTTCAGCTCTAAAACGATAAGAATCGTTTTGCGGAGACCGCACGCCGGAGAATTGGAGTGACGTCGCGATTTTCCATTCCGGCGGCATGCCTGCGAGGGTAATCTCGCACTCCTCAGCGCGGCGGTCGGGCACATACAGAAGAATCATGGCGGGATTGATGAAGGCGTGTTCGGAATTGAGCTGCGAACTGAACGGGCCTGAGTCGTCCCAAAACGTGTCGTAGGAAATCTTCAAGGTGCCACTGGCTGTTACCCGCCATGTCAGCTTGTCGAGCTTTTCAATGCGGACCTCTCGGCCGTCGGCGGAGGCGCTGACCCTCTGCACATGGCTGCTGAAATCGCGAATCTCATACAGGGCATCCCAGGCGGCCATCTGAACGTCGAGATGCTCCTGCACGTTGGGAATTTCCATCGTGACATGAAAAAGATGCTGTTCAGGATGGGCGAGAGAAACGGTGTAGCGAATTGCCGCACTGGCTCGCCCCGGAACGAATGTGCACGCAAGCACCAGCGTGGCAATTAGGCGCGAGATGACGGAAAGTTCTCTGATCACCGCGCGTTCACTCCGCTGGGGGTATGGCGCGCCGCCAATTTCTTCAGCAGTTTTTCACAGAGGCCATCGAAGCTCCCGTTGGACATGATGAGCAGCAAATCGCCGGGCTTCGCCTCGGCGGTCAGGAGATCGGCAATCGCGTCTGCGCCCGGGAGCACACGCGCTTCTTTGCCAAGTTGACGAACGGCGGCGGCGACGCTCTCAGGATCGAGGCGTTGCTCATCCGCAAGTTGCCCGGCGCGGTGCACGTTCCCCAGCAAAACTTTGTCTCCGAGAGCCAGCGCTTGCGGCAAGGCATCCTGAAAAACCTTGCGGCGCATGGAATTGGAACGCGGCTCCAGGACGGCCCACAGCCGCTTCCCGGGCCACCGGAGGCGCGCGGCTTCGATCGTCGCTTTCACGGCAGTCGGGTGATGCGCGAAATCATCGACGACCAGCACTCCATCCACTTCACCTTTCACGTCCATGCGGCGCTTGACGCTGCGGAAAGTGGAAAGCGCTTCCTGAATCGATTCGCGGCGAATTCCCCGGCCCTGCGCAACGATCAAAGCGGCCAACGAATTCAAAACATTGTGACGCCCCGTCGCAGCCAGGCGGATGTCGGCATAAG